>NZ_FNDI01000022.1:0-178148 GCF_900100565.1 Paraburkholderia steynii
CGATGACTGGCACGAACGCCGACGGTGACGCGTCCATGTCGTCGTTACTTGCGCGCGTTTGTGCCTGCCGGTGCAGTCGAACCCATTTGCGCAACTGGTTGGCGTTCACCCCGGCCTTCAATGCCAGGCCCGACAGTGACGCGCCTGGCTGCTGGCAGGCTTCCACAAGCAGGCGCTTACCCGTCACATCGAAGCTGCGCTTGCCACCCACGCCCACGCGGGTCACCCGCAAAGGCAAAAACGAAAGGTCATCCCGGGTCATAAATTGCGTCCGCAAGTTAGAGGTTGCGGACGCAATCGTGGCTCTTGATACACGCAAAAGCTAGGTGGGGGAAATTGCGCGCTTACGATTGATCGGCGAGCGGAGTGGCAGTCGACGCACGAAAGCGGTACGCCATAACTCAAGCAAATAGAGCAAATCAGACGAAACGATTTCCGTAGGAGGCGAGGAATAGCTACTCTTTCCTCGAGGCGATAGCTGTAAAAGCCTAAAGCTGTCATTCGTTGTCGTCACGCAATGCGGCAGACAACACCCAAAGATATGAATCATCTAGATTCAAGGAGACGAAAATGCTCTACGTAACGAAAGAAGTTTCTGTCAATGGCACTCGCAAGCCAGAAGATCCGGTTCTGACCCGGTCTCAGGTTTGGAGCGGGCTGAAAATGAAAGCGTCCAACGCGTTGCCTTTTGTGGCTGTAATGTCCAAGTGCGAGGTCGTCGAGCAAACCGAGAACGGCCTTGTTCGAGACATCGAGGCTAGGGGGCAGGCTGCACGCGAGCGCATTACGTTCTATCCTGAGAAGCGCGTGGTTTTCCTGCGCCTCTCCGGTCCTGCTGACGGTTTCATCGTCAATGAGATCTTGGACGGTGAAGATGGAGATCTCAAGCTCCGCTTCAGCTTTGCTCTACAACTAGTTGACGTCGATTCCGGTTCGGCAAAAGAACTGGAATTTGGCGAGACTATGAAAAGAGACTATGCAACCGCCGTTGATACGACGCTATCGGCAATCCGGCAGGCTGTTAGCTCCGGTCAGTTGTAACTGCCGATCTCCAAGTCGGTAAATCCTATTTCACCAAGCAGCTAGATAATTCCGGCAGTCCATTCGGCTGTCAACGCCGACGCGCTGTGTCTTCAGTGCGTTGGTGTTGATTCGATAGATCCGAGTGCGACATGCCTACATAAACTAGGAGACGAAAATGAAGCGCTTGTGGTATGAAGAGATGTTCGATCACATCGACAACAAGCGGATGGACGAGTTCCTTGCCTTCGTTACAGACGATATCAAGCTTACTTTCGGGAATCAGCCGAGTGCCACAGGCAAGGATCAGGTGCGTGCGGCATTGACAGCGTTCTGGCAGTCGATCGAGGGTCTTAAACATCACTTCGTCAATGTATTCGAAAGCACCGGTCACTTCATCTTCGAAGAAACGGTGAGCTACACACGGATGGACGGTCCTACCGTAACAGTCCCGTGCGTTACGGTTATTCAATTCGACGGTGAGCGTGCTCGCGACTGGCGGATTTACACAGACCTGACCCCTGTCTTCTCTCCCGGTTGAAATTTGCCGTTCGGCGCGAGTGGTCTCGATAGGCGTATTGCCTTTGTATCGTCGCCGTCGATCCATCGACTTGAAATTTGGTCGAAGGAAATTCGTTTTAGCGGACCATACGTCGCGTTGTAACACAACGAGAACCCACAACGCAGGTAGGCGGTCTCTATCAACGCCATGGAAACAGAACAAATAGGTTCGGTCCAGCGTATGGGCAGATAGCTATTGATCACACCCCCTCCTATTGGCCGCATCGGCCAATCGAGGGGAATCTATCGCATCAACTGTGCTTCAAAAAGCAACTGGAGGGGACATGAAAGCATTGCACGAAGGTGGGGTTGTCATCGTAACCGGCGCCGGCGGTGGCATCGGTCGCGCAGCGGCTCAGGTATTTGCCCGTGAAGGGGCGATTGTTGTACTCGCGGATGTGTCGCGCACAGCGGGCGAGGAAGCCGCACATCAGGTTGTTCAATCGGGCGGAGAGGCCATCTTTGTTCCGACGGATGTGACCAAGGGCGAGGAGGTTCGCAGACTTGTATCCGTTGCTATCGAGAAGTACGGCAAATTGACGGCAGCATTCAACAACGCAGGCATCGAAGGGCCGCTCGCGCCAACTGCAGACTATGACGAAGCGGAATGGGACCGTGTCATACAGGTGAATTTGAAGGGTATCTGGAACTGCCTGCGTTTCGAGATTCCCGAGATGGTCAAGGCCGGGAAGGGTTCGATTGTCAATACTGCTTCCGCCTTGGGGCAGGTCGGCGCTTGGAGCATGCCTGCATATGTGGCGTCCAAACACGCCGTCTTGGGTTTGACTCGTACAGCAGCTCTGGACTATGCACCTCACGGTGTGCGGGTAAATGCGCTTATGCCTGGTGTGGTAGAGACGCCAATGATGATGTCGCGCGTTTTCAAGGATAACCCTGCATTGATGGACATTCTAAAGCAGGCTCACCCGATCGGGCGTTTCGCACAGCCTGATGAGCCCGCAGAAGCAGCCGTGTGGCTGTGCTCGGAGCGGGCATCATTTGTGACCGGCGAAGCGCTCGCTTGTGACGGCGGCTATCTGGCGCATTGAGAGGAAGTCAGGGGCGCCTAGTCCAAGGAGTCTAGGTCATACGTATTGAAGGTCGTCGGGGAGCTGCGCGAGCAATTTGCGGCTTTCGTGCCTCGTAATGAGAGTGAGATAATTAGGATGGCAAATCGTCTTGAGGGAAAGGTTGCTGTTATCACCGGAATCGGTAGTGGAATGGGGCGTGCAGCGGCGCTGCTATTCGCGAGAGAGGGTGCGAGGGTGGTCGGATGCGACGTGAATGAGGCCGGCTGTCAATCAACTATCGCCGCGATTCGTAACACCGGGGGGGACGCTGCCGCACTCCAACCTTGTGATCCATCTGAGCAAGAGCAAGCCCAAGCGTTGATCGACTTCGCAATCGAGAGCCATGGTCACATCGACGTGCTTTATAACAATGCTGCGAGTGTCCACTTCGCGCCAATAGAAGATATGACACTTGAGATGTGGCGCGGCACGATGAAGGGGGAGCTAGACATCGTCTTTAACGTGTGCAAAGCGGCGTGGCACCATCTCAAGAAACGCGGTGGCTCGATCATAAATTGCGGGTCGGTTTCTGGAAAGATCGCATACGAAGTTCTACCGGCACTCGCACACTCAGCGGGAAAGGGTGGCGTCATTGCCATGACGCACCAGCTTGCAATGGAGGGTGGCAAGCACGGAATCCGCGTTAACAGTATCTCGCCCGGGTTGGTGCGTACTGGTGCAACGTCGGCTCTTATCGATAACCCGGAATGGTTTGAGCCTATGAAGCGCAAGCTCATGCTCAACGGTCAAGTCGGAACACCCGAAGACATTGCTTACTGCGCGCTATACCTGGCCAGTGACGAGTCAAAGTGGGTGACGGGCGCCGACTTTGCAATCGACGGAGGAACGACCGCGTGGTGAAGTGCCCTTCTTAATGAAGGCTAGCCGAGCGGTTCGAGACGACCGATCCGCTCGGGGTCGCTCTCATTTCGATGTTCAGTTTGGCAGCGGAAAGGACCCGTGATTACAGAGCAGGAAAGGGAATAAATCCCCTTGATATTGCGCATAAGCAGATGTAGTTAGCGGTAAGCCGACCTGGAAACAATAATGAAGACGCTGATGTTTGCCCGATAGTTTGAAGCCGGGGATATGTCTTGGATTGGTATCGAGAATGGAGTCGTCCGTGTTCAAAAATTTCATTAATGGCGAATATGTGGATTCGGTAGAAGCAAAGAGCTTCTCGAAGCGATCGCCAATTGACAATACAGTGCTTTATTCGGTGCCAGAGGCCGGAAAAGTCGAGGTAGATGCGGCGGTCGACGCCGCTCGCAACGCGCTCCAGGGTGAATGGGGGCTCCTTACGACCGACCAGCGTGTGGACTTGCTTTTTGGGGTGGCCAACGAGATAACCCGCCGCTTCGACGACTTTGTCGATGCGGAAATGGCGGACACAGGTCAACACCGGCACGTGATGGAGAACGTCTTCATTCCTCGCGGTGCCGCAAACTTCAAGGTCTTCGCCGAAACGATCAAGAGTGCTTCCGGCGAGTCGTTTCAGACTGCGACACCGGACGGAAAAGGTGCGATCAACTACTCGATTCGAGTACCGAAGGGAGTCATAGGTGTCATCTGTCCGTGGAACGCTCCCCTCATGCTTATGACGTGGAAAGTGGCCCCGGCTCTTGCGTGTGGGAATACGGTGGTTGTCAAGCCATCGGAAGAGACGCCTGCCACCGCCAGCTTGCTCGGCGAGGTGATGAACGCCGTTGGCGTGCCGCGTGGCGTGTACAACGTCATTCATGGTTTCGGACCCGATTCGGCCGGGGAATTGCTCGCTCGGCACCCGAAAGTCGACGCCATCACGTTCACCGGCGAAACCCGCACCGGTGCAGCGATTATGAAATCGGCTTCGGATGGTATCCGAGACGTCTCCTTCGAGCTGGGTGGCAAGAACGCAGGCATCGTGTTTGCCGACGCAGACTTCGAGGCAGCGGTGGACGGGATCTATCGCGCAGCCTTCCTTAACTCCGGCCAGATTTGCCTTGGTACAGAGCGTGTCTACGTCGAACGTCCCATTTTTGAGCGCTTCGTTGCCGCACTGAAGGACAGGGCGGAGGCGGTCAAGTACGGGCGTCCGTCGGATTCTAATGCCAACTTTGGGCCGTTAATTAGCCAAGAGCACAGGCAAAAGGTGTTGTCTTACTACGCCAAAGCAGCGGCGGATGGCGCAACGATCGTCACCGGAGGTGGTATCCCTGATGTGCCCGCAGACCTCGCTGAAGGCGCGTGGGTGCAACCCACCATCTGGACCGGGCTGTCTGAGACTTCCGCAGTTGTGCGCGAGGAGATCTTCGGCCCGTGCTGCCATATCCGCCCGTTCGATAGCGAGAATGAGGTCGTCGCGCTGGCAAATGATAGTGAATGCGGGCTGTCTACCACGATCTGGACTCAAAACCTCGCGCGCGCTCATCGCATGGCAGCTCGGATCGAGGTCGGGATCAGTTGGGTAAATAGCTGGTTCCTTCGCGACCTGCGCACACCATTCGGCGGGTCGAAGCAGTCGGGTATTGGGCGGGAAGGTGGCGTGCACTCTCTCGAGTTCTATACGGAAACACGTAACGTCTGTGTGAAGCTGTGAGGGCAAAAATGGACGACAAGCTGATTGAGCGGTATGGGGACGAGCTGTACGAGGCGTTAATTACACGCACTCCGGTTACTCCGCTGACGGAGCGTGAGCCCACTGTGTCGATTGCGGACGCCTACCGCATTCAGTTGCACATGGTGGAGCGACGTGTGCTCGCCGGCGAAACCATTATCGGAAAGAAGATTGGCGCTACGAGCAAGCCGGTACAGGAGCGTCTTGGAGTACATCAGCCGGACTTTGGCCAACTCACCTCCGGGATGATTTACCGTGAAGGTCAACCGATCGACCTCTCCGGTTTGATCCAGCCAATGGCGGAGGCCGAATTGGCCTTCGTACTCAAGTACGATCTCATCGGCCCAGGCATTACCGCGATGGATGTCATTCGCGCGACGGACTACGTGGTTCCCTGTTTCGAGGTTGTCGATTCGCGAATCGCTGACTGGAACATCAAGATTCAGGACACGGTGGCGGACAACGCATCCTGTGGATTCTTTGTTCTTGGTGAAACAAAGGGCGATCCCCGCAAGCTTGACCTCACACTCGCCGGAATGGTGCTTGAGAAAAACGGCGAGGTCTGCGCGACGGGGGCTGGCGCGGCCGTACAAGGTGGACCGGCAAACGCGGTGGCTTGGCTAGCGAACACGTTGGGGGCGCTTGGTATCCCATTCAAGGCGGGTGAAGTCATTCTGTCCGGTTCACAGTCTGCCTTGATCCCTGTCGCGGACGGTGATGAACTTGTGTGCACTGTAGGTGGCCTCGGCACCTGCAGGATGACGGTTTCACGAAAGGAGGCGGTATGGCTGGCACGTTAACGAGCAACGTAATCGACCAAATTTCGGAACAAGTCGAACAGGCTCAGCGTCAGGCTAGGGTTATTCCGAAACTTAGCGAACAATGGCCCGAAATCACGGTTTCAGACGGGTATGCGATTCAGGCGAATCTGCGACGTCGATATCTCGCATCGGGGGAGCGGCTCGTAGGCTGGAAAGCGGGCCTTACCTCGCGAGCCAAGATGAAACAAATGGGAGTTCACCATCCCTGCATCGGCTTCTTGACGGATGCCATGGCGCGCCCGGAGAACTCGGCAATATCGACCGGTGATCTGGTGCATCCGCGCGTCGAGTGCGAAGTTGCCTTCGTTACGTCGAAGGACCTCCGAGGCCCGGGGTGTACTGCCGAAGCTGTGCTCAACGCGACGGACTATGTGTTGCCTGCTATCGAGATCATCGACTCGCGATACACCGGGTTCAAATTCGACTTGGCAAGCACAGTGGCAGATAACTGTTCGTCGGCGAGGTTTGTCGGTGGTGGTCGTGCACGCTATGCCGAAGAACTCGATCTGCGCACGCTAGGTGTCGTACTCGAGAAGAATGGCGAAATCGTCGCGGTGGCTGCGACAGCTGCAGTTTTGGGACACCCCGCGGAGGCGGTGGCAATGCTCGTCAACGTGTTGGCAGAGCAAGGAGAGATGCTCCCTTCCGGAAGCTTCGTGATGAGTGGTGGGATTACGGAAGCGATCCCTGTGAGCCCCGGCGATAGCGTCGTAGCCCGATTCCAGGAACTCGGCAGCGTTTCGATCCGGTTTGTCGAGTAGCTGTCTGCACTTGGGCATAGGCAACTGTGCCTGACCAGGAGAAGTATTCAATGAAGAAAGTCAGATGCGCGTTGATCGGTTCCGGCAACATCGGAACCGATCTGATGTACAAAATTGCCCGCAGCCCTGTATTGGAGCCGGTTTGGATGGTGGGCATCGATCCTGCGTCGGAGGGACTGGCGCTTGCGCGCGCCAATGGTCTGAAGACCACGGCGGAAGGCATTGATGCACTATTACCATTTATTGAAGAGGATCAGATTCAGATTGCCTTCGATGCGACCAGTGCCTACGTTCATCCGGAAAATAGCCGGAAACTGAACGAACTCGGCGTGCTGGCGATCGATCTCACGCCGGCGGCCATCGGACCGCTGTGTGTTCCTCCCGTGAATCTACGCGAACACGCGCAGGGCGGGGCGATGAATGTGAACATGATTTCGTGTGCAGGTCAGGCGACGATTCCGATGGTTTTCGCCGTCTCCCGTGTTCAAACAGTGTCTTACGGTGAAATCGTCGCGAGCGTTTCGTCGAAGTCCATCGGGCCTGGGACACGTAAGAATCTGGACGAGTTCACATTCACGACCTCCGGTGCCGTTGAACGAATTGGTGGAGCCAAAAAGGGTAAGGCTTTGGTCGTGATCAACCCGGCTGAACCGCCGGTCATCATGCGAAACACGATCTACTGTTTGACCGAGACCGCACCGGACGAACAGAAGATCACGCAGTCTGTGCTCGAAATGGTTGCAGAGGTACAGAAATATGTACCCGGCTATCGTCTCGTGAATGGACCTGTCTTTGACGGCAACAAGGTCTCGATCTACCTCGAGGTTGCCGGCCTCGGCGATTACCTGCCCACGTATGCGGGCAACCTTGACATCATGACTGCGGCAGCCACGCGTACCGCTGAACTCTTTGCCGAGGGCATCCTCGGCGAAACGATCAAGCTCCAGGCCACACAGGCGGAGGAACTGCGATGAGCCACTTGAAAGGTAGGAAAGTACTGCTCCACGACATGTGCATGCGCGACGGCATGCACGCAAAGCGTCACCAAATGTCCGTTGAAGACATGGTGAAGCTCGCAACTGCGCTAGACGACGCAGGCGTGCCGCTGCTTCAAGTAACGCACGGCGATGGGTTGGGAGGCTCGTGCGTCAATTATGGATTTGGCTTGCACACCAACGAAGAGTACCTCTCGGCTGTTGTTCCTCAACTGAAGCGCGCCAAGGTATCGGTGCTGTTGTTGCCTGGTCTGGGGACGATGAAGGACCTGGAGTCGGCAAGAGCCTGTGGCGCGCACAGCGTGCACGTCGCGACGCACTGTACCGAGGCCGATGTTGCTGAGCAGCACATTGGATTTGCCAGAAAGCTTGGAATGGATACTACGGGCTTTCTGATGATGGCTCATATGAATTCGCCAGAAGGTCTGGCGAAGCAAGGCAAGCTGATGGAGTCGTACGGTGCACAGACCGTCTATATCACCGACTCCGCTGGATACATGCTTCCCGAGGACGTTCGGGCGCGAGTTAGTGCGCTTCGCGAGGCATTGAATCCGGATACCGAGATCGGCTTTCATGGGCATCACAACCTCGGTATGGGTATCGCGAATTCGATCGCTGCAATCGAACAGGGAGCGAGCCGCATTGATGGGTCAGTCGGCGGGCTCGGTGCGGGTGCTGGCAACACGCCGTTGGAAGTCTTCGCTGGTGTCTGTGAACGCATGGGCATCGAGACGGGCGTCGACGTATTCAAGCTGGTGGATGTGGCTGAAGACATCGTTGTCCCGATGATGGACCAGATTATTCGCGTTGACCGTGACTCGTTCACAATTGGATACGCCGGGGTCTATTCCACGTTCCTTCTTTTTGCGAAGCGTGCGGCAGCGCGTTACGGCGTTCCGTCCCGTGACATCCTTCTTGAACTCGCGAAGAAGAAGATGGTGGGTGGCCAAGAGGACATGATCGAAGACACCGCACTGACGATGGCAAAGGAGCGCGGTCTTCTCAAGGGCGTAACTGCGACCGCGGCACTGGGGAGCTAAAAATGCCATTTGCTCAAATCTACTTGGTAGAGGGAAGAACAGAGGAGCAAAAGGCGGCGGTGATCGAAAAGGTCACTCAGGCACTCTGTGAAGCCGTGGGCGCCCCGAAGGAGAATGTCCGCGTCTGGATTCTCGACGTACCCAAAACGAACTGGGGAATTGCGGGTGTCACGGCAAAAGCGCTGGGGCGCTGAGCCTCGATATGAGCCCGGTGTGCGGGCTCATACGTAGTACATCGGAAGGCGCATGAGGGAGGAGACAATGCTTAAATTACACGAAATCCGCTACGTCCGGCTTGGGACGAAGAATCTGGACAGCGCGGAGGAATATGCGACCAAGATCCTTGGGATGGAATCCGTAAGGAGAGAGGGTAAGTCGCTATATCTTCGCTCGGACAGTCGGGATCATACGCTCTGCTATTTCGAGGGGGATCCCAACGACCAGACTGTAGGTTTCGAGGTGGTCTCAAGCGACTATCTCTCCAGCGCGGCAGATTCCTTGGAAAACCGCGGGTACAGGGTTCGCGCGGGAACCAGCGAAGAATGCGAACAACGCCGTGTTAACGCATTCATTCATTTCGTAGATCCGTCGGGAACTCAGGTCGATGTTGTCTTGCGTCCTCACGCGAGCGGTCGACGCTATTTCCCTTCGCGCGACGCTGGAATAACAGGCTTTAGCCACGTTGGGCTCTATAGCAGTGACCCTAAGCGTGATGAGCAATTTTGGACGCAAATCGGTGGTGCCAGGGTCAGCGATCGGATTGGTGATGCCGCTCTCCTGCGAATCAACCCGGTGCACCATACTCTAGCCCTGTTCCCGGCGAATCATGGTGGCATCCAGCATATCAACCATCAGGTGGAGTCTATCGATGACATCTTTCGAGCCTACTACTTTCTTAAGGAAAAGGGTGTCGAGATACGGTTTGGGCCGGGACGTCACGCGACATCTGGTGCCCACTTCTTGTATTTCGCCGGACCAGACGGGATGACGTTTGAGTACTCGTGCGGAGTGAAAGTGTTCACGGACGAAGAAGAACGGGTGCATCACCCTCGGCAGTTCCCGGTAGAGCCGAAGTCATTCTGCATCCTCGGTTCCAAGCCGATGGGCATTCCTGGATTTGAGAGTTAGCGTTCGAAACCTACATGTTTGCTCCGACGATCGCTTGCTCGAGTCGAGCGAGATTCGAGCGCCGGTCCAGCATTCTGAATATGAGAGAAGTAAATGAGCTTTAAAGTTACATTGAAACCGACCGGGCATAGCTTCGAGGTGGATGACGGGAAAACTGTCCTGAAAGCAGGCATGGATGCCGGTCTGTTGTTTCCCTACAGCTGCCGCGCAGGCGGATGTGCCACGTGTCGGGGGAAGATCCTGGAAGGGCAAGTGGATTACGGTCCGATCATTCCGGGTGTGCTCCCGGATTCGGAGCGTAAGGCTGGATATGCGCTAATGTGCGTGGCGAAGCCCCTGACGGATCTTGTCGTCGAACTGAAGGAGCTTGATGGTATCAGCTCCGTTAAAGCGATGACGTTCCCGTGCCGTGTTGCGAGTATTGAGCGAACTGCACCTGATGTCATGAAGGTACGGCTCCGCATCCCGATGAACTACAACATCTACTTCCTGCCGGGACAGTACATCGACGTCTTGCTGAAGGATGGACAACGCCGTAGTTATTCGATTGCGGTTCCCCCTCACCATGAAGACCTTACACATCTCGAACTGCACATTCGTCACTCACCGGGTGGGGTGTTTACGGACCACGTCTTTGGCTCAATGGCGGAAGGTGAGATGCTGCGCTTTGAGGGACCGTTCGGCACATTCTTCCTGCGGGAGGACTCTGACAAACCAATCGTGATGTTGGCTGGCGGAACTGGATTCGCGCCGATCAAGTCGATCGTCGAATATATGCTTAGCCAAAATATCCGTCGTCCCATCAAGCTGTACTGGGGTGGACGTGCGCGCCGCGACATTTACATGATGGAACTGGCTCGGGATTGGGCACGACAACATGACCACATCACTTTCGTCCCGGTGCTCTCGAATGCGACGGAAGCGTGCGAATGGGACGGACGAACTGGCTTCGTTCATCAAGCAGTAATGGAGGACCTTCCCGACCTCTCGAGCCACCAGGTTTATGCCTGCGGGACGCCGCTGATGGTCAGCGCAGCCCGGAAGGACTTCGTGGAGCGCTGCAATCTTCCGTCGAGCGAGTTCTTCGCAGACTCGTTTGTCTAATGAGTTCGAGCCGGCGTATGCCGCTAGATAACCAGAACGCAAGGCAACCTGCAATACCTCAGTGCATTTAAAGGTCACCACCATGGCTCAGATTATTCCTCAGATTCCAGAAATCACCCGTATTCCTGTCAATAACCAGGATTCGGTCATCAAGCCCTACGTTTTGGGGCATGGCACGCTGGCTTGCCGCGACATCAACGAAACTCGCGCGTTCTATAAAGAGTTTCTTGGATTGGAGACCGTCAGGCATGGCCCTCGATCGTTCGCGGTCCGCTTGGGCATGAAGTTCCACATCTTCAGCGTCGAAATTGGCGATGAGATTGAACCAGTGCCCTTCCTGAATCATTGGGGGCTCGATGTTACGAGCAAGGAAGAGGTCGATGCCGCCTATGAGAAGACGGTGGCACTGAAGGAAAAGTACAAGATTCGTCAAATCACTGAACCTGCCCTCCAGCATGGTGTGTACTCGTTTTACCTCGAGGACATGGACTACAACTGGTGGGAGGTCCAGTACTACGAGGGAAATTTCCAGGATGACGATCTGTTTGATTTCGGCGACCTGTTCTAAGAATACCTCCGGCCACACTAAACCAAGTAATAGGAAAGTTGCGTGAAGACTGAATACAAGCTTCTCACGTATGCGGACGATGAAGGGATCCCTCGTGGTGGTCTGCTTATCGGCTCCAGGATTTTTGATGCCGCTACGACACTGAACCGCGTCCATCAGACGAAATTTGAAAGCCTCTCTGTGCTGGATGTTCTGCGCGAATGGGATACGTTCATTCCGTTGCTCGACATGGTTGCAACCAGGGTAGAGGACGAACCAGAAGTATCGGCTCACGGAATGGACGTTGCGAATACGAAGTTGCTCGCGCCGATCCAATTTCCCGACGCGATCTTCGGAGCCGGAGCCAACTTCTCGGACCACGTCGAAGAGATGCGTCGTGCGTTCAGTCTGCCAGAAGAACCAAGTCCGCGAGAAAATGGGGGATCGCCGTGGTTTTTCATCAAGTCGCCGACGCCCCGGGTAATCGTCGGGCCGGGTGCTCAGGTAAAACTACCTGCATATGCGAAATCGGTTGACTACGAGGTCGAGCTTGCAGCGGTCATTGGTCGCAGTGCACGCAACGTTTCCGCGTCGGAGGCCCTGGGCTATGTGGCGGGTTATACCATCGCGAACGACTTGTCCGCTCGTGATGGCCTATGGCGCACCAATTTCTCCGAGCGCTCGCCATTCAGGTTTGACTGGGTATCGCACAAATGCTTTGATGGCAGTTGTCCGATCGGTCCGTGGATTACCCCAGCCAAATTTGTCGGTGATCCACAGGAGCTGGAAATGAAGCTCTGGTTGAACGAAGAGATCCGCCAGGACGGTTCGACTAGCTCTATGATTTTCAGCGTCGCCGAACAAGTCGCGTTTCTCAGCAGCCGAACGACGCTCCAACCCGGAGACATTATTCTCACTGGTACTCCAGCTGGTGTTGGGTCGGCGAGAGGGGAGTTCCTGAAGGCTGGGGATAGCGTCCGAATCTGGATCGAGAAGATTGGTGAGATGAGGCATTCTCTGGTGTGATGTGTACCGGGAGGCGGGGATCAAACTGGCGAGCCCGGATGCGGCAGGCTCGCCGAGTGCTCGTTTAGGGACGTCGTCAGGTGGTGCTCAATAACATTGGCGAGTAAGCGTGAATCAGTCGAACACACAATCAGAAGGGTCACTTCAGAGGCAGCTTAGGGTCGCTGCACGCGCGCTGGCTCGGGCTGGCTTGGTGCACGCATATGGTCATTGCAGCGTTAGACTCAATGAGGAGGCGTTTCTTGTCTGTGCCCCTAAACCCATGGGGCTGATTCTCCCTGGGGAAAGCGGGGTTGTCGTTCCGATAGACGGACCTCTTCCCGAGGAGGTGCTCGGGGAAGTGCGTATTCATCAGGCAATATACCGGTTGCGATCCGACGTCCATGGAATTGCCCGTACGACGCCGGCGAATCTGATGACGCTTTCTGTCGCTGAGAAAACACCAGCCCCCCGGCACGGCCTAGGGGCTTATTTCGCCCCTTCGGTCCCTCTTTGGAATGACACGAGATTGGCGAGAAGTAATGAGCTCGCAACTGAAGTCGCCGAAGCGATGGGCGAAGGACGCGCGGTCGTGTTGCGTGGTAACGGCGCGGTCGTGGCAGCGGCTTCCTTACAGGAAGCAGTCGCTCTAAGCTACTATCTTGAAGACGCAGCACGAATCGAGATGCAGATTCGTATGGCGGCCCTTTATGCTGAAGCGCGCGTCCTAACGCCGGAACAGGCGTCTCAACGTGCGGTAAGAAGCGGGGGTATTATGGAGCGGATGTGGGATTACCTAACGGCTGGCGATCCCGAAGCTGACTGACGGACGTAGCGAAGTAGGGTGTAAGACTAGCGACTGCGGGTTCAGTGCGACTGGGCAGGTTCAGCTGGGGAAAAATAAATCGCGATTGGTGTTAGCACCAAGCGGAGACGCGAGACCGACGGGTTTCGCCGCGAGTGCAATATGAAACTTGATTTGAACCTCCTGCGTGTATTTGTAGCCATCTACGAAACACGCAACATCACCGCAGCTGCGGCTTCGCTAAACGTCAGTCAGCCAGCTGCCAGTGCAGCATTGGCGCGCTTGCGGGATGCATTTAGTGACCCGCTATTTGTTCGTGCTCCCCTCGGAATGGAGCCAACCCCTAGAAGTCAGAGCATTATCGATAAGGTCAAGCAAGTATTGGAGTCGATTGACCAGGATATCCTGTCTCAACAGGTGTTTGTGCCGCAGCAAGCGACCGACGAGTTCGTGTTCTGCATGACGGCGATTGCAGAGTACGTGTTTCTTCCTCGCCTGTTTGCTGTTTTGAAGAAGCATGCACCGTTGACACGTATCCGCTCTCTGTCGCTATCGCCGCCGGATCTTATCGAAAGTTTCCAGGGTGGTAAGGTCGACTTGGCGATTGGATTTTACCCCGACCTTGTCTCGGCCGACATCTACCAGCAAAGGCTTTTTTCGCACAATCTCGTCTGCGTGTTGAGGAAGGAGCATCCGATCACCGGCAAGCAGATGACTTTGGACGCGTTTCAGAACTCAGGCCATGTCGATGTCAGGGATGGAAGCCGAACCAGCGAGATGTTCGAGGAGATTCTGGTCGACAGAAAGATTAAGCGCAACATCGTACTGACTACGTCGCACTACATGAGCATCCCAAGAATCATCGCTGAATCGGATCTCATAGCTGTTGTCCCTCTGATTGTAGCGAAGATATTCGCAAGCACGTATAACCTGCGATTGATATCGTTGCCTATCGAGCTGCCTGGGTACGATTTGAAGCAATATTGGCATCGGAAGTACCACCATGATCAACGCCTGCTCTGGTTGCGTTCGTTAATTCAAAGTGAGTTCTCGGATGCATATGTCTCTGACCTGTTGAGAGACATGGGCACAGACAGCTGCTCAGACAACCCGATAGTTCAGGTTCATTTATAAGAAGCTAATTTCCAGATAGGTGTGGGTGCCTGACCTCAGTGAGCTCGGGTATCGTTGTGGGCATGCAAGTGTCGAGGCACGCCATTCTGTGCTTGGCCGATTCTTGGTCAGCGACCCTCTCAGGGCTGCATGCGACTTCTCGAACACCACGTGGATCTTTGTCGACTGCCTGAGTGGGACACGATCGAAGCGTCAATCGCCCCCGCCCCTCCGGTGGCGCGAAATGACAGGGTGCTGGCGGCGCTTGGTGCCCGGGCTTCGCGCCGATCCGTTCGTTGTCGATCACGACCCGGCGGATTGAAGTGACTTTCAACTATCTCCATTATTGCGTGATGACTTGGGGCTATTGACAACGGGCGGCCTCGCATATTGGCCTTTATGCCGGATGATGCGTATAAGTTCAAATGGCAGCTCGTATTGTGACTCGCTGGGGCGTTAAGGAAATGCCGACATGAAATCCAGCGGATTCTGACTTCAGCTGCTTGACCTGACGCCGATATATACTTTTCACGTTCTCTGGACGCTCAACGCTTTTCAAGGCGTGCAGGATGCCATGTCAAGTACGGACCAGCTCGCGATTGCCACTCGAATACCGCGTGACGCTATTTGACCAGACCGAGATCCTATGTGCAGCACTCGAAAGCGCAAGCGTGAGTCCTCGATAGGCAGTTCGCAATAAGCGCGTATTTGTCGTTTAGGTGTTGTCGTAGGCTAACATGTCGGATCCGGAGAATGACACGCGGGGATGCCCGTTACTTTCTGGAACTGCGAAGCATTGACGTCATCATTCGATGGCGGTTCATCAAATATGATCACGATATTAATTGCAGATGACCACGCGATTGTCCGCAGCGGACTCAAGCGAATCATTGCGACGGCGACCGACATGGTTGTCGGGGCGGAAGCGTCGCATGGGGCGGCCGTTTTCGACAAGCTGCGCACCTGTGCGGTCGATTTGCTATTGCTCGATATGACGATGCCCGGTATCAGCGGCATCGATCTGATCCGACGCGTGCGCGCGGAAAGGCCTTCGTTGCCGATTCTGGTGCTGAGCTTCCACGAGGAAGCGCAGGTGGCGTCGCGTGCGCTGCGGGCGGGCGCAACAGGTTATCTGACGAAAGACAGCGAGCCCGACGTGCTACTCGCGGCGATCCGCAAGCTTGTGGACGGCGGCCGCTTCATCGATCCGAAGCTCGTCGACTCGATGGTCTTCGAGACCGATCGCAGCGACCTGCCACCACACGAAGTGCTGTCCAACCGCGAATTTCAGGTGCTGCAGATGATGGCGGCTGGCAACAGCATCAACGAAATCGCCGACACATGCGCTCTCAACGCAAAAACGATCAGCACGCACAAGATGCGGCTGATGCAGAAACTCGGCCTAGTGAATAACGCAGAGGTGATTCGCTACGCGATCCGGCACGGACTTATCGCTGAATAGCTTTCGCGTCTTCCGAAGAAAAAATTTGCTCGCCCGAAAACCGGACTTTTAGCAATTGGCAGGCAAGTCCAATTTCATGAACATCTTCACATGGCCTCCGATCGCTTACTCGGTTCCTTTGGCTCCCTGCGCTCGAGCGAAGTCACGATATTAGAGACGCAAATAGTTGACGGGCTTGGCGATTAGTAGGTAGACGTTCAGCAAATCCGTCAAGACGGGTTCGCTCGATATATCGGCGGCGCCAAGTTCAGCAGCAGGAAGCTTGATGTTGTGTGGATGTAGGGAATTGCCTACAGAATTAATCAGGTCACCCTGATTTCCTCTTTTTTCGGATGCTAGGACAATGGCGTCTGCTCTGCTTGTAGTCGTTCCCCTGCAGCGCGAGGTTGCTGGGTTTTGACACTGTGCCCGATGGACACGGTGTCTATTTTACTTGAACCTTCGGTTTCTTTGTGGCGGTAAGCGCGGAAATAGGAGATCTCGCGAGCACTGTTTTATCGCATTTACTCTTGCCGCAAAAATCTAAATTTTCACTGCCTTGGGCGTCGCGCTTGGAAGGTCAACAGCTGCTTTGAGATAGGTTGCTGTTGGTGCTGGGCACATTTCCGATCGCTGTTGGCAGCTAGTGACGGGAGATTGGCAATGGATGATGCAGCGATGAAGCAGAAGCTAACGATCTTCGATGGGCATGCTATGAGAGATAACTTCGATGTCCAATCGGGCGCTGACCTGCTTTGCCATCTTGTGGTCGCGCAACTTGTTGTTAGAGTGAAAACTGACCAGTGGGCCGAAGCAGATCAAGTCGTCAAGGTAATACGAGCTTGGTCGCACGACAACGAGATCACGATTGACTGGTTCGAAGGTGTGCGATTTGGCTACCTGTCGAAACAGCTCGCGACAATGTTGTGGATCCTCAAGCCACTTCGAAATATGACGCGACTTGGAAAATTGTTCACTTCAGACTGGGAAATCGACTACGAGTCACCAATAGCTCGAGGCATACGAGCCGTTTGCTCCGCTTCCTTGACACGTTGAGCGAGGCTGTGGGTGTCGCGGATGCAATAAGTTGTTCGCGCGCAACTGACCGGCAGCGCATCGAACTGTCCACGTAGCTGCTTCGTCAGTTCTATCCACGATCCCTTGACGATCACTTCGGCAAGCATGACATCGTGGTCGACGAGCGTTTGAGCATGCCATGTATCAAAGCCTTCGTGCAGGGAATGGGTGGCGATGTGCGATGACATCTCGCCACCATGTTTTTACGATAGATTTTCTGTTAAATCATTCCAAAAAAATCTATAGAGAAAACTCCCACAGAATTCGCGAGTATTCAGAGAGCTTGATGTGTGGTTGTGTTTTCGTCCGATTCGCGTTGGACGTGATGGTTGGTCGGGTGATATACATTCACTGTCACACGTCGGCCGAGCACGAGCCGCCCGGCGTTAGGGCCGCCTCTTCCGATTGAAGAGCTTCGGTGGTGACCGCTAGCGCGGACGGGTTAGGACCGGTGGCGCGCTGGGGAAATCCGACCACGGGGATGGGTCCTGAGATAACGGACGCGCTGGCGAAGCTAGAGGCGCGGGACCTGAAAATAGTCTGGCGACAATCGATTCAGCAAGGATCGGTGAAAGGAACCTCGGCACGAGTGCTTGGGGGCCTTCGGCTATTCCTTTGATATGCTTGATCAAGCATATCTACGCTATTCCCTAAGGAAGCATATGTTCGCAAAAGCATATGCTCAATCTTGGGAGCGATGCCCATGCGAGTATTTGGCTTCTTTGCTGACCAGGAGGGGTGTTCGGCGGCGTGGCTTTCGATGTAGCGATGGCGATACTTGCTTGCCACCCTGGTAAGCAGGCATAAGACGGTTGGCGCAGGAGAGTTTGTAGTGGTTGACACAGGAGCGCGGATTCGAAGGGCTCCTAGACGCATTCGGTGCGGAGAGGCTATCAAGTGCGCCACGAGTCAGTGTTTGTTGTCGGGCTAGCGAAGCGCGCTTGCGCCAAGGCTGAACTACTGACGTTTTGCGGGTGGTTCTCTGACTCGCGGCTGACTGGGCGATTTGGCACTGCTCCCGGTGGCGATGTACGCTCGGCGACGTCACCTCGCCAGAGCACTGCTACAGCGCCAAACGTCTCTTCGGGATTCAGGACCGTTGCCATCGTGGCAGTTGGACTGTGGCCTGCACCTTGCGAGGAAGCCATTTTCCCAACGGCTCGTCACCGAATTGATTGACAATCAGGCATCGGGAAATATCTCGGAAAATACGCAATGTTTTTGAATCTTCTCCGACTGATGTATCTGACGAAGAGTGGAGCTTCGCGGCCCCCTATCTGACGCTGATGGACGTCGGCTCGCCGCAATGAAAATGCGAACCGCGCGAAATGTTTATCGCATTGCGCTGGATCGTACGTGCCTGTGCGCCGTGGAGAATGATGCCCAACAACTTTCCCCCGGTGGAGCGCGTGTATCAGCAGCCCCAACGCTGGTTGAAGGCAGGCTGTTTTGACAATAATATCTGCGATCGGCGCTCGATCTGCGACCGCATCTCGCCTGACATTCGTGATGCACATCTGCTAAACATGCATGCAACGACTGCCGGCGCGCGTCGGTTGCGCCCCTGCAGGGATGACCCGTCGCCCGGACCTAGATGACTTCGCCGGCCGTTGAGTCGATTGTGCTTGCAACCTCGTCGATGCTTTTTCTTGCGATCCTCGCATGCTGGTTCGTGGGAGCGGGGTAGCCGACCGGCCGGAAAACACGATCGCCCGATGAGTACGCACGACCTGACAGTGCGCAGGTGCCGGCTTCCGACGCTTTTGTGAGTTCCCAGCGTTGTTCGCTGTAGCAACAGCGTCCTGCCTCGCGCCAGGAAATGACCAGCGAATCCGGGCCGGGACGCTCAAAAATGCGGATGATTGCCTGCGTGACGGGGAGTGGGGCGGTAGGATTCCTCAAGTCCATTGACTTGCGTGAGGTGCGCAGGGGATTTGCAGTTCGCATCCGGCGTTCGTCCAGCATGGTGCCCCTGCAGTTCAACGAGCCGCAGTGACAGGCGTATTGCTGACGGAGCTGCTGCGTAGCGCGCTCTTTCACAACGAGAGCATAGTCGATGGCTAGTTCTTCGCCCGCATCGATCGGCCGGGTGGTCCGAATGAAAATCCTGCCCCTTTGATATTTCGCTTCGCAATTCGGCTTGCATGAATGATTGATCCACCGCGCACTGTTGCCGCCGACAGAGCCGTCGATAACTGTGCCGTCGCCGAGATCGAAAAAGAATGTGTGGTTAGGTTGGGACGGATCACGCGGATGACGCAGCAGGGCCTCGTCCGATGTAATGTGTTCCCCCTTGTACTCACAGATCAATTCTCCTGTGCGAAGCGGTTGGAGTGCAAACACCCCTCTGCCGTGAATGTTTGACTTTCGAACATTGATTCTGCGGCTTGAGAATTGCGTCAGCACGGATGATGTCATGCGCGTTTTGTTGTGTGACTGAGGCGGTTTTTTCATTTCACTCGTCAACTTGCTTCCTGGACGCATCACTTCCCGACGGGAACAGACCTCGCTGGATATGGAGAGAGGAAGGGCTCTCCGCGTTGCATGGACTCTGAACAGTCGACCTCGCAAAACATCCGCATGGACACGCCTGCCGAAGTGTTCAGCGAGCATATATCACGATCGCTTGTCTGGTGTTTAGGCCGGCTCGGCCAGAACCACTGTGGCGTGAGCGTGCGCAGCCTGAGCGCGGACAACGGTGCGCCACCTGATTCGGGCGAGTTACATCGCCCACCAGGGCGACCGTAGTGTTCTGCAGGCGCACAGCTTCTTGACGGGACATGCCCTTCATTTCCCACGGACCGTTGGCGTCATAGACAACAGGAGTCACAAAGGGCTCGTTGCCCCGAAGAATCAGTTTTCTTGACATTTCGGCGTGTCGCCCGACGGCGGGCGGTGTTGCACACTCACACTTCAGGACTGACTCGAGGCATACAAAACTTGCTCGCACCAATAGCTGCGCAGCCGGCAGAATTAATTCCGCATGTTGGCTGCTCTTTTCATCAACGGCAGCAGCATAAGCAAACTGAATGCGAATTCCTGTCAGTGATTTCTGATTTCTTTGTCAGCATTGACCGTTCGAACTTGGGAATTTCGCGCGCAGTTGCCTCGCACGCGTCGCGACGGATGCCTCCATAGGCGGTTTTAACGTCGCCGACAGGTGGCGCAACAACATCGGAGGACGGGCAAACTGACGCCGCAAGGTAGCGGCACGCTGACGCTCGCTGGCAACAACGCATATAGCGGCGGCGTGCAGGTGAGAGGCGGCGTGCTCGGGGCGGCATCGGCAAATGCGTTCGGCAGGGCCGACGTGTACGTGGGCGGTGGCGGTGTGACGGTGGGCGCCAGCGCACCGGTGACGGTCGCGGGCAAGTACACGCAGCTCGCAAGCACCACGCTCGAACTCGACATCGACTTCGACGGCTGCGGCGGTGGCCGATTACGCGTGCGGGGCCAGTTCACCATCGCCAGCGACACGCTTCACGTGAAATTTGTCAACGGCTACGCGCCATAGGCAGGCGACACGATCACGTTGGTCGACGGCGCTGCCGCGTGGGCGAGATTCACAACAGTCGCGGTAGATGGCTTCAATGCACGAACGCGGGTCTTGATTGCGGTCGGCACCGGCCTGGCCGCTTTTCGGACAATTGTTGTTATTGCACAGCGGGTCACTGTGCGACACGTACCAGTTGCCCGACGCAGCCCACACGTCGAGTTCGATGACCTGCACCGTGTCCAGAGCATTGAACACGTATTCGAAATCGCTTTCCCTATCGTACGTGCTGTGTGACCCGGCCAGCGTCACGTTGGCATCCGGGCGCAAGTCAGACCTATAATCGCCGCAATCCCGGTATTCTTAGGAAAATCCTTATGGATAATTCAAGCTTGGCTGACTCGATGCTCGCTGAGCGGTACGGATAGCATCGCCTCGAAGGTATTTTCGATAGTTGGGTGACGCGTTGTACCAGTGGTCCCCAATATTCGTACTGGTGCGGATATGGCTCTTCCTGCCGGTACGCGTGCTCTCGCGCCTGTTCCGGCGACGCTTCCTGGAAGAGCTCACCCATGCATATCGCCTGGGCCAGTTGCGTTTCTTTGGCGAGTATGCCGGGCTTGCTGATCCCCGTGTCTTCGCAGCGTGGCTCGCGCCGCTGCGCGCGAGAATGGGTGGTCTATGCCAAGCGCCCGTTTGCGGGACCGGAGGCGGTGCTCGCGTATCTGTCGCGCTACACGCATCGCGTGGCCATCTCCAACCAGCGCCTCATCGCGCTCGAGGACCAGGGCGTGACTTTCCGCTGGAAGGACTATCGGGCCAGCGGCCGCACACGCCAGAAGACGATGACGCTTGATCCGCAGGAATTCATGCGGCGCTTCCTGCTGCATGTGCTGCCTGGCGGCTTCCATCGCATCCGCCACTATGGCCTGCTGGCCAATCCCGTGCGCCGGCAGAATCTGGCTGCGATACGGGCGCTGCTGGACGTGCCGGCTGCAATCGACGCGAGCGAAGGCCCATCACCAGGCGCTCCCGTACCGAAGTTCGTCTGCCGGCACTGCGGCGCGCCGATGATCATCATCGACATTCTCCTGCGCAGCCAGCCAATCCGCGCACCGCCGACATCTTGGCCCAACGCATGATGACGAATGACTCTGCACGTACAGAACAACTGTCGGCTCTTCGGCAACGAGCGCCACAAGAAGATGCTTGTGCCTGTTGTGACGGGCAGACCTTGCCATGCTTGCGACACCTCCGCAGACGTGAGGCATGGATGCGGAAGAACATGCAACTGCCTGCTAGATCGCCGCTTCGACTGACGATCGTCACACTACGTAATTCATGAGAGCACTTCAATCCCCATAGCCGAACAGGATTCCGGCGCCCCCGGTCCATTCCGCGGTTTCCTCCCTCGAGCGTTGTCCAACGCCTGCCCGCACGCGTCATCGTGCACTCACAGGGCAGCGGACAAGGGCAGGCATCGAACAACGCTTAACAGGTTATGCCTTTTGCATCATGCGTGCGCCTGTGGCAAGCGTCGCTCTCGGCGGGATCTGGTCCAATTCCGGACAATCGCCATTCCTAACTCCGCGAGATCGGAATTGATGACCTACCTACGAAGGCGTTGTCGCTTTCCTATTCGGACATGTCGTACTGTGACCGTTGCACGCACGTTCGCACTGTCTCCACTCTACCTCTGGTTGACAAGGTTTCAGACGTCTCACTGTTGGCAGACGATCGCCATTCGCAGGGCATTTTTTAGGTCGCGTGCTTTACCACCGCCGTTCGCGTATATTCCCTTGCCACGCAGGCAGAAAATGCAGTGCGGAGACCACAAAGTGTATAACAGGCGACAAGAATGGAAGACTACGCAGATCGCGTGAAGGCGACTGATCGCCCGGCTGATTTACCAAACATAGAGTCGGAGCTTTCACTAGAACAGAGATTTCGGCTGGACGAGCAGCGCGAGCATGAAAGCGAGCAACGGTATCTTGCGGCACGCATGCAAGCTCAACAGAAGCGCGCGAAGTTAGCGTTCCAACGCAGGGCAATTACCATTGTCTTGGTATCCCTTTCGATGCCGTTGGCTGCCGCTGGCGTATTTGGAATACAGGCTGTCATCGACAAATGGCCCCTATTGCTCGGCGGTGCGTTCGTAATTGCGGCAATAATCACGAGTGCATCGGTAGGGTCGTCGAGTAGTTTTCTGGATGTTGACCGTGAAAGGCGTATAACTCGGCTAAATCCTGCTGCTGCTTGGCCTTTCCCAACAGGATCAAGACCGGGCGACGCTGAGGACAAGGACGATGACCTAGGCGACAAAGAAGGCGAGAAAGAGATTGAGTTCTTTGATGAAGCCGACGAGCAGTTTACTTCAACGACGAAATTCAGCAGGGTTCGTCTGGAGAGCGATCCATTTGGTGCCTATTTTTTTGATCTTAAGAAAATTCTTGAGCGCAAGGCAGATGATGCGGACGCGAAAGCATCTATTCTTCTCGACAAAGGAACCAACTATACTAAGCTCGGAATTTGGTTTTTTGGCATTTCGATATTCATATGGCAGGTGCTTGCGTGGGTTCACGGATTCCAGAATTTTTATATATACGGCATCGCCTCTTGTTCAGCTCTTTTCGTATTCATTGAATTTATAAGTGCCTGGTTTCTAAAGCAATATCGCCAGTATGTCGACACGTCAACATATTTGCTGCGAGTGAAAGCGATTTTCGACCGATTCATGCTTGTGTATTTGGCAACAAAATCCGGTGGACATTCAATCTCTGAAGAAGAGGATAAACGCTTGCAGATGCTCATCGAATTACTGAGCAGGGAAATCACTTGGCCGGAGACATATCTGCAGAAACAGCAAGACATTGGGTTTGCCAAAGAAGCAATGGAAGCGATCACTCTGCTGACGAAAGAAATGCGCAGTCGGGAAGCGAAAAAAGATTCGGCGACAACGTGATCGGTTGTCGGATTATTTCACGCGTAGAGTATGGGAGCACGATATCGGTCCATCCCAATGCGGCCAATAGTTGTCATTCGCGCAACCCAGAATGCTGTCGTTGCAACGACCGGTTCACTTCAGAACTTGCCGAATGCGCCGTGGAAGCTTCTCAGCGGCCATAGCAGACGTCGGAGTGTCGGCCGCTGTTAGACAAATCATGGGCGCTTTACCACTGTTCGTGTCGTCGTATAGATCGAATTGATGGAGGGGGCGGTCTTGCTTCGGATGAATGCCACGTCGCAGCCGCGGCGTGTTCGGGCCGGCGGTTTGCCTCGCAGAAGATCTGCGCCCGTGTCGGAGGCCGCGTCGGAACGATGGTCCTGGATGTTTCAATTCCTATGGCCGTTAATGTCGCGCGAGTTTTCATCGATACTCGGGAACGACGGCAAGCGCTTCCTTGACACGCATGTTTTCCCTCCTCGGGCGCGTCGGAACTCGCGGGAACCGGTACGGTGAACAGCGTGTCCCCTATCGGCCTGGCAGGAACGGAGCGTTGACATTGAAGACGCCCAGACCCATATAGCCGGGCGGTTCGGCAACGAGATCAATGTCTTTCCCCGGCCTCCATTTCGCAGCCGCTGCTTCCGCCTGCGCGATCTCGTCCGCTGACAGGTAGCTCTTGTTCTCGGACAGCGTCGTTTTGGCGAATTCGTAGCCCCGGTTGGCCGACAGGGTTTCCCAGGCGAAGCCGCGCCGCAAATCCTTCTCAACCCCGTTTCCAGTCATGTGGGCCCATCCCAATTCGTACTGGGCGCGACCGTTGCCTGCGATCGCTGCAGGGCTGAGCCATTTGACGGCCATTGCGTGGTCACGGGGCACGCGCTCGCCATGCTGAAAAAGGGAACCGTAGAGCGACTGTGCGTCCGCGTCACCGAGTTCCGCGGATCGCCGGATCCAGTCCAGTCCTTTCGCATCGTCACGCGCCGTTCCTTGCCCGCGCAAAAGCATCCGGCCGGCGGCGAGCTGGGCATCGGCGTTCCCATGCTCTGCCGCCTTCAGGTACCACGAATAGGCGATGGACAGGTTCTTCTCCACACCGGAGCCATATTCGTAGAGAAAGCCTATGCCAGCTTCACCCGTCGGGACACCCGCAGCTGCGGCGCGCTGGTACCACTGCATGATTGCCTTGTAGTCGGGTTTGCCGTCGACGCCCTTGTACAGCAATCCGGCCAATTCAGCGTATGCATACGGCTCGCCGGCGTCGACCGCATTTCGGAACCACTCGAGGGCCAGCTTATCGCTCGGGGCGACGCCGTGTCCGCTGGCGTAGCATCGACCAACGTTTGTATAGCCTTGGGGGATGTTGGCTGCGGCCGCGCGACGGAAGTGGAGCAGCGCCCGATCGTAGTCGATCGGAATACCGGGGCCACCGGCCTCGTACACGGCGCCGATATTGTTCTCGGCGGCGACCGCGCCCTGTGCCAGCGCCTGCCTGAAAAGCTTGAGAGCGCGGGGAACATCTCGCGGAAAGCCCGCATTGCTCATGTACAGCGATCCAAGGTTGATGGCCGCCGCAGCATCATTGTCCGATGCGAGACTCAGCCAGTGCGCGGCCTGCGCTAAGTCCTTGAGGACGCCGACACCGCGCATGTAAAGCACACCGAGCCCCGACTGCGCGGCAGGAAGTCCCTGTTCGGCATATTTGCGATAGGTAGCGACGGCTCCCGGGTACTCGCGAGGATCGGACTGACCGCCAAACAGGGTCCATGATGCCAGCCCCAGTTGGCCTTCCGGACTGCCCGAGCTCGCGGACTGCTGGAACGACGTCAATGCCGCCGCGGGATCACGCTGCATGCCGACTCCATACATCAGCATGGTTCCAAGATCCGCCTGAGCGCGAGCGTTACCCGCTGCGGCCAGCTTGCGCAGTTCTGCCGCTGCGTCTGCAAGGTGGTTTTGTGACAAAGCGTGCTCCGCGCTCTCCACGTCCGCACGAGCGGGTGTGGCGGCGAGTGTCAGCGACGCCGCCGCAAGCAGAGCGGCAACCAGGCAACTGATGCGGGGGTGCCGATAACGGGTGGGCATCGCAGCCATATCGTGGTGAAAGAGCATAGGCTCACGAATAGTCGGGGAGATCAATCGGGGCGCGTGCGGGCCGCGACACCTGCAAAAAATGAGAAGCGGCGACCGCGAGGAGAAAAAGCACTGTAATCGCGGTAGTCCACGGGATCTGGTAGGCGCGGCCAGCCCCTCCCGGTAGGGCGGCAAAGAAGCGCGAGTAGGGCAAGAATCCGAGCAGCGTGTTCACAATGGCTACCGCGGTGACGCCGAGCGTGATGCCCGCGCGCCAGTAGCGGGTCGATTTTGCCGATTGGAGAATTCCGGCGGCCAGCAAAAGCGCGGCGATCGGAACCCCGGTAATTCGCGGAATCGAGAACGCGAAAACCGAATCCGTGCCGCCGCCCGTCAGTGCTGCAACAAGGCCGCGATAGAGGAGCATGGCGGCGCCGGCGAGGCATGCTTTCGCCAGAATGTCGCGCACGGCCGGTCGCTGGCTTGCGCAGCTATCAGCGAAGTACTTCGCGCCAGTGCTTCCGTACAGCACTGCGAGTGTCCACGCGCATGCGGGAACCGCGCTCAACGCCACAGTCCACGGCAACAGGGCGAGATAAGCCGCGATCGCACCAACGGCGGTCGTCCCATACAACGTGCGCGCCTGCCTTGTACGCCTGACCATCAGCACCCCAGCGCACAGGGACGCCGCCGAGCAGGAAAGACCGATCAGCCAGGCGACGCGCTGGCTTGGCGGGTACGCATGCGCGGTTTCATGCCACCCCAGCGTCAAATAACTGGTCGATGTCAGAATGCTGAGAAGAGATTGGAGTAGTAGCGCGTAGAGCGTTATGCGAACTGTAGAGTGTCGTCGCTTCATGATGCTGGGCCCCGACGGGGCGCGAATTTAACAGGCTGTATCACGGTTTATCGGCAGCCCGGTTCAGGAATTTAGTCTCGCAACAAGGGGTGCGGGGGGCGACCGTCCACGTGCCACCAGAATTCACACGATCCGTGCTGTGCCGATCGCGACCGGAGGTACGACGGCGGAGAATCGCGGCCACGACTCGCGCCGCGAAGATATGCAACGACGGTGTTTGGAACACGGAAAAGAAAGCCCGTTAGCGACGGGCAGTCGTCACCAGTCATTTAGGGTTGTTCAATGCCTGCTATGGTCACGCACACGTGAGTGCCCCGCCATTGCACGTTGCTGGCACGCGGATCGGTTCATCGTCCCTTGGGTCGGATTATGCCAATTGCATGAATCTCTCGTCCGGTACTACAACGTGGGGTTGTGGGACGTAGTGCAGCTACAAGCGGTCCTTCGACATTGCCGCTCAGATCGTCGACAGTCACATTCATCAGACTCGCGGACGAGGAGGGTGATTGGGACGTCATTCGCCGCTGCCACCGCAAATGCAGGGTTGCCGGAAGGGTGCAAATGATCTGCTTTCTGAGCGCCGGCGGCTAGCAGCGGCTCGAGCGCGTAATCGACAAGCAATTCCTTGCCGGGTTCAATATTGCAAACCGCTTCGATTTGGACGGGACCGTTTACCTCAACGGCCTCGCGATTTGCCAAACAAGCGTGGTCGAGCCTTCTGGCGCCATGTCCGCCACGTTCCCCGACAATGATCCGCCCGTCGGACAGCCCGACCAGAAACCTGTGCGCGGTGTCGTCACGTTGTGCATGGTGGCGTGTTACCTCGTGCGCCAGTTCGCAACCGGCCCCGTACTACGAACCGAGTATGCAGATGCAGTTGTATCGGCGCGCTCAGTATCTTCGGAAAAGCGCGTCTTTCGCGTGACGTTGCATTTGAGGGCACCTCAAGGTTGACGATATCTGTTCGGATGCCATCGACACAGCTCTGGCCGTACGGGAGGGTGAGATTTTACGGGAGAGGACAGCGGGTGCCTCGTTGGTTTTCGCTCAGACTTTATGAACCCGACTCGGTATGGTCGCATTTTTTGAAATGATCCCGTGTATTGGCTCGCGCAAACGTTGGCGGCATTTAAAAAACCCGAAAAGCGCTTTGCACGGCACTTGAGAAATTTCACAGACAATAAAACTCCCCTCAAGAAAGGCCCTATTTTGACGTTAACGCATCCTCGAAGTACTTGCGAATAAATCGAACAATCCGCGACTCAGCGTTCGTTCGATTCCCGGTGGGTAACAAGAACAGTTTCTGATTTTTAACTTCGAGGGAAGAGTCGTGAAAAAGCTGGTTCCGTTGGTTGTTGTTTTGAGTCTCGCTGCATGTTCGCAAAAGCAGGAAATTGCCTGCAATGACGAAAATTCCACTTCGGTCGTGACGTCAATCTTGAAGGATGCGCTTGTCAAGCAAGTGACGTCAGCGTTTCAGCAAAATGCTGTCGCGAATGTGGATGGCGCCTCGATTCGTGCAACCGTTGAGAAGATCTCAATCAGGCTCGAAGATGTGCTGACTACAAAGAGCGATCCGAACAGCACGAAAAAATTCTGTCAGTCATCGCTTAAGCTCACTTTGCCGTCAGATGTGATTGCCAACGCGGACGCCACAAGGAATATGCTTTCGCAGAACAATTCTCATCAGGGCGCGCTGCAAGCCGGGGTTGACTTCGACGCAGATACGGTCAAGGCTTCCCTTGATTACAGTGTTCAGCCGACCGATGATGGGAAGAAGATCTACGGTAGCACCGAAGGCAACAGCGCCGCGATCACGTTCGCTTCCACGATCATCGAACAGTCGATGTTAAAGTCCGCCCTGGATAAGCAAAAGGCAGCGGAACAGCAGGCACAGCAACAGCAAGCGCTGCAGGCTCAGCAGCAACAAGCTGAGATTGCTCAAGCGCAGGCTGCGGAAGCTCAAGCCGCTCTCCAGAAGGCGCAGGCTGATATCAAGGCCGCAAACGATGCCATTAATGTCGTCTGGAACGCTGGCAGTAAAGAGTGGCGGCAAAACCTGCTACCTGAACAGCGTCTCTGGCTGGCTCAGCGTGAGAATGACTGCAAGATCAAGGCACTCGATATCGGGGCATCTGATTCCGTCGCATTTCAGACTGCAAAGCTCAGTTGCGAAGTGCAGATGACGGTTGACCGTACGCAGGTGTTGAAGTCGGCACTTCAGCAAAACATGGCTCAGGCGAACTGACAAGGGTCTGTTGGGTCGCCGTCCCCATCCAGCACGAAGAAAGGATGGGGACGGCGCGGCCCCTTGTTTTTCCCACCCAGCATTCCAGCATTCTGACTAAACAACCCGCTATGTGTACGTCGACGCTGATGGTAATAAGAATCCGGCGTCTGTCTTGGGGGCAACCATACCGAGACAAAACCATATGTGGGTATCGGTATCGAGGAGTGGACGGCACATAGGCGGGTTGTCGGCGTTTTCAGGGAAAACGCAAACCGAAAGACCTAAGCTTCCGACTGCTCCATCGCCAATTCATTGACGAGTTCCTCAGGCGCCTGTTTGCGCTCATTAGAAGCGATTGGTTTGCCGAAAACGCGGTCAAACCCCCACTCGGCGTATTGTCGTAGAACCGTAGTGCTGTTCTGCATCGGGAGAATTAAGACCGCCCAATAATTCGCCTCGTGTTCGGGATCTCGGATATTGATTCCGCCAGCGCCGTCACCTTCATCGAGCTTGATACACCGAGTCCAGACATCCTTCTTCTTTTTGGTATTCGTTTCAACATAGCGCCGATTGTCAAGGTGACTTTCAATGCGCTCTTTAACATTGTGAGCCTGTCCTCGGTACAGCACCGGATAGCCATTGATGACGAGATTGCACTTGTTCGGACCTGGTCGATTAGGTATGCAGTCACCAACAATCAAGTAGAATCCGCGCCCCTTCGGTATTTTTTCGAAGTCACGTTCCTTTCTTAGATCCACAAACTTGTAATGGTGGCTATCGTGTTTCGGCTCATGCTCGCGGAACAGATTCTCAAACTTTTTGACATAAATTTTTGAAATTTCTTTATCGACATCGGAGAATGCAGCGATGATTTCGTGGGCAATCGACTTTGATCTTGACGACATAACCTTGGTGAAGTATCAGGTTAGATGACTTGAAGACAGTAATATCGGACGTAAAGCTGAATTCTTTAGGTTGTTCGGCGTCGTGAAACCGCGTGCCGACAATGCTGTCGCTTTCTGGGCCATCATTCAATCTTCGACCGAATTGATATCCCGAGATTGGTGGCGTAATCGACCTTGGTCGCACCCTACGTTGCCCGTATCCCATGCGATGTGTCATAGTGCGGCCATCAATAATACAAGGGGAAATCATGGCGACGCTGGAAAACCTGCAAGCAAAGATTGCAAAGTTGCAGGCGCAAGCGGATGCAATTGCGAAAAATCAGTCTTCGACAGTCATCGCGAAAATTCGCGACCTGATGGAAAAGCATGGGTTGACCACAGCTGACATTGATGCGTACGTAAGTGGCCGGAAACGCGGTCGAAAGCCCACTGGCGTAAAGTCCGCCGAAACGTCGGGGCGGGCGGCGAAATATGCCGACCCTAAGACCGGAGCAACCTGGACCGGTCACGGTCGCGCGCCGGCATGGGTTGCCAATTCGAAGGACCGCAGCAAGTTTTTGATTGAAGGCGGCGCTGAACGCATAACAACGGCTACCACGAAGGTAGGCCAGACGGGAAATTATGTGCGCGGACCGCAAGCGCCGAAGTATCGTGACCCGAAAACGGGTGCGACGTGGAGCGGTCGCGGCCCGGCCCCAGCATGGCTGGTTGGCGTGAAGGACCGAACGGCATTCCTGATTGCGGGCGTGAGCAAGGGTGCTGCAAAGCCGAAGGCCACTGCGGCGAAGAAGGGCGCCGCCAGGAAGGTCGCTATGAAGAAAGTAGCAGCAAAGAGGAATCCGGCAGGGGTGAAGAAGTTGCCTCGGAAGAAGGCTGCAGCAAAGAAACCAGTGGGGAAGAAATGAGGGGCAAAGAAGGCTGCTGCCAAGGAAGTGACCGTGGCTGCGGAGGCGGCAGCACCCGTACCGACAGGCAATATAGCGTGTGAGCGGCGGTTGATTGATTCCTTCTTCTGGCTAAATTTGGCAACCAGGTTAATGCGAAATCGAATCTGACTCACTGCTATTTTTTTCAGGAGTGGAAATGAAACTCGGTGAATATATCGCACATCTCCAAGACTTGCAGGAGAAGTATGCGGGACTTGATATTGAAGTAAGTCAACCGCACCCAAGAACACGTACCGATGCCGGTATCTACGTCATACCCGCGAAAGCACCCGTGGTATGGACAGCGCAAGCCGATGGGGACAACCTCTGCCTGGTACGTAAGGATGCGTCGCCGCTTGATCCAGCCATGAAATTGAAAGGATCCGGCCCCGACGGCGTCATCATAGTGCATGAATTGGATTGATTCCAGCATAGTTGGCGCCTTCTCCTCGCTGCGTTCGTGATGTGCGCATCACAGCAACGCAAGCAGATGCATCAGGTCGACTTTCGCGTGCGTGGCCGGCTAGCTGATTGACCGGTTAGAAGTGTTTCTCCCGACCGCACCCACCGGCTTCCCAATACGTGGTTTAGTCCGCAGGCGAAGCCGCGTGATCGGCTCCTCCTTTGCCTCTTCATGAAGCAACCAGACGATAGGGGCGCCGTCACGGTCGAGTGCGCATCGGAGCAATGATAGTATGCGCAATATTCGCTCTCTCATTGCAAACGGGCAGAGGAGACTCACGTGGCGGCGGTTCCAATGGAGCAGGTCATAATCTGTAGTGGTTCGGCATTGGCTGCATTGCCATTGCTATTGGTCATAGCTTACGTCGCTCTCGGCCGGGGCCGGCGCATTGAAGAGCTTAAATCCTACGTCCGTTCATCTGCGCGTGCTGCGGACGTGCTGCCCCCGGACGCGAAAGACGCTGCTCAAGCAGACGCAGAGTCGCTCGGTGATCACTTCGCTCGGCGTTTTCTTGAGTCACATCGAAAACGCGCATATTTCGCTTCTCTGGTTGTTTTCTACAGCGTTTATGGCGTGCTTCTCTATTGGTCCTTCCTTGCTTGGGGCCGTGCGCTCACTTTGGCTGCAGGGAGTCCGGTTGAGTCGCCCGCGCTCTGGTCAGTTGTGCGCCTCGGTGCCGCCGGCGCGTTTGGTGCGACGTTCGGTGCGATCTGGCATCTACATTGGCGGGTAATACGGCTAGACCTGCAGCCTCGCACGTTATTGCAACTCTCCGCGAGATTATCTGTGTCTCCGTTTCTTGCGATCGCGATTGCAGGTCCCCTCCCGACACAGAGTCCGGAAGCTACGCTAGTGGCGTTCGGTGCAGGGTTGTTTGGTGACGAAGCTCTCCGTCGAGTCAGATGGCTTTGGCATAAAGCATTGCAGATTGCGGGCAGGAAAGAATCGTCGCTTTCCTTGCAACTCGTTCAAGGTATCTCGAGCGATGACGAGCTTCGCCTGTGGGAAGAGGGGATAGCGGACGTACAGCATCTTGCTGTCGAAACGGTGCTTAGCCTCATCACGAACACGAGTTATAGCCTCGAACGGATTGTTGACTGGAAAGACCAGGCGTACTTATGCATGTATGTCGGCGAAGAAATTACGAAGTGGCGCAGTGTATCGACGCGAGGGGCACTTGACGTACTGGGAATGGCCCCCGAGTACTACGGAAACGCGCCGCATGAAGCGGTGGTAGCGGCCCTCGCGAAGACCGTGGGTAAGGATCCTGACATCCTCAAGCGGTTGATCAACACGATATACAACGATCCGCAGGTGCATCAACTCTGGTCGTACGTCGAAAACTCCTATCCCGCCGAATTGGCGCAGACAATCACAGAAAGGTCGAAGCTAGCGGGCGCGCGAGGGAGAAGTCCAACACCTTCCCCAACGCCGGTGTCGGAACCCACTTCCCCGGGTTGACGCTTCCCGCGCGGTGCTGTCTTTGCCGGAATTGCAAGCCGACAAGAAGAGACTTCGGTTCTTTAAGTGAAGGGGGCGAAATGGGGGTTGCCAAGCGGCTCGATTTCATCGGCGCGACGCACAGCAAGGGACAGTGTCCTTGGAGATTGGACTTCGAGATTGACAGTCTGCCTGTTCACGCGTTCTTTCGCCCACCAGTTGAACTTGTATCGACATTTTCCGAGTCCGACGTAGGGCTGCTTGCATTGCCTTTAGCTTGCCATCTCACCGCGGATGTCAGGCCGCGAGTCGTGTCTTTCTCTGGCGCAGGCGCACACACAGGTTTTGCAGAAGTGTTCCGCTCGGCAGTCAAAGCCCTGCTTCTTGAGCAAGATGCCTATTGGGGCCGGCGCGTATTGACGAAAATCCCAGCCGTCAGATATACCCGCCGGATGAGCTTAATGCCCAGTGCGAAGCGACTCGACGAACGAAAGGTCGTTCTCGGATTTAGTGGGGGAAAGGACTCGCTGGTTTCACTGTTTAGTCTTATCGACGCCGGTTACACGGTGATTCCGGTTCTTGTCAATGAAGGAGATCGCACGTGGCAGGACTTAAGGCGCTGGTTACCGAAACTGAGAGGTCTGGGCCTTAAGCCTCTGACCGCCTATCTGCGGATACATTCACGCCCGGCCGTCCAGGCCAAGTACGGATATTGGAATCGAAGCAGCTACCAGGTCGGCTGGCTCACTGTATTGTTGGCACTCGTCGCCGAAAAGGTCGGAGCAAGCATCGTCGCGCTAGGGATTGAGTCATCGGCAGATCGGTCGGGCTACACGTTCAGGGGAGAAGTCGTCAATCATCAGCACCAGAAGACGACGAACCACATGCTGGAGTTGGAGGACTTCTTCTGTAGATCGGTGAATCCAGGCTTACGTATTGGAAGCCCGATTGCTCCTTTCACGGACGAGGCTGTATTGCTCGCGTTGTTTCGCGGAGTCCGGGCCAACTGGAGAGATTTCTCGTCATGCGGGAGTTCAAACTCACGGAGCAAGCACTGCTGCGTGTGCGATAAGTGTGCCTACATTTTCGCATTGCTGTCGCGCTCGAAAGAAGGGCGGTCCCTCGCAGCAAGAACCTTCAGGCGTGATCTTTTCCGTGATGTTGAGCTTTACCGCCCGTGGTTGGATGCTCGATATCGTGAGCCAATGGCGTGTATCGGTGAGCGTTGGGAACTCTGGGCGGCACTCGAAGACGCGCAAGCCTACGATTCGTCTTCACCCGTGCTGCAGCTTTGGCAGAGATGCGCGTTCAGAGCACAGTTGAACGTGGCCACGAAGAGCGCTGCAAGCATTCCGCAATTGAACGTGCGACTCGCGACGCCAGTGCTGCGCGCAAGTCAAGTGATTGAAAAGTGGATCGGCTCGACACAAAAGTAGTTCTAGAATTCAATCTGTTCGATGACGCACTGCTTCGTTGGTCCGATCCATAGATCTTCCTTGATTCGATGCCAAGACAGATCGAAAGGCTACAAGCCTATGCCGGCCATCCGCTCTAAGCATTCATTGTGTTGCGAGAACGAAATGCAATGCTCGAGGAACACCTCGAGCTTCATTGACGCGGAGTATTTTTTTCTTCAGTTCGGTAGAAGCGATCAAGGTCATCTGCTTCGATGTTCCAATGTCTGGCGGTCGCTCTGCTGTTGGGGCGCGCCGTCTCGAACGCGCTCGATGCGGTATCGAACAGCATGACATAGAAGTGGACGAATTTGGCAAGTATGTGGACGATGACCTGAATTGCCGCTCGACCGAGCCTGTACTGCGCTTCGAGGTCGACAGCTTCCCGGATCTGCATCGTACTGATCCAGTTGCTGTGCGCGTAGCCGCTGTAGTGCGAATATACGTTGTCGAAATATTTTGGATGGAAACCGGCGCGTATTGCCTCGGTGCGCCATTGCCAGCCTTCGCGCCATTTTCCTTTCAGCACGTTCTGAATCTGCTTCTCGCTGTACATAGATAGCAACGCCGAACCGCGGATCTCTTCGATGAGTCGGGTCGCCTGTGCCTGTGCGCTTTGCGCTTTCTCCCGTGCTTCATCTGTAGCGGGATGCAGCTTCGCCCGATCCAGCAGACCGCCGAGTTTCCAGAGCTTGTGCCGGAACCGCCGCAGGTCATCGTTTTCGTTCTGGAAGATCCAATGTAGCGTGATAAAACCCTCGATGCACGCTCGTGCGAGGATGATGACGGACGTATGGTCGATTGCATCTACGGATGAACCATCTGGCATCAGGATTGCACCGGGGGCCAGCAATCGTCGCGCTGAGTGGGCCTGCTTGAAGAGCTTGTGTGCGAGAACCTGAGCGTCATTTTTCCATTCCTCGCCGGGCGCGATTGCGCGTCCTGCCTGTGCCTCGATGATCCGGGCCGTGAGTTGTAGCAGTACGTCAAAGTCCGTTTCGATGTTACGAGCATTTTCTGCCATCTACGCCTGGTCCTTTCTATTGCCGGGATTGCTTGATCTGCTGTTGTCAATTCGCAAACACGATGCGTCATGACGCATTCCAAGGAGATGTGCTCAGGTACGTGGCACGGAGGTCCATGGTTGCCCGTGCCTAAACACATGGCCTGTAGGGAGTTTCACAGTCCGAGTCGCGCGAACGGATCGCTCGGGTTGCGGCCATCGCGAACCATTTGCATGCCATTTTCGAATACTTCCAACGCCTCGATCTCGTCAGCGGTTAAGGCACGGCGGTCACCGATTTGACGAATCCGCGCGCTGAATTCTTCCAGAGTCACGGGGGGCGACAGGTAGCCCTCGAAAATCTTGGTGTTCATCGACGGAATCCGTCGGGTCGTCCGATCGCCATGCGTGTGTTCCGTGCCTACTTGAACAGCTTCGACGAGCAGTCTCAATATGGCGCGATCGTCATTCAGTATGCGCGCGAACCATGCTTTGACTTCGACATCGCTCCCCCACGTTTGCCACAGCCGCAGCAAGAAGTGAATATCCGGTAGCCATTCAAGTGCGTTGGTCTTTGCGGCATGTCGCACGCGAGCAACGACGGTCAATTTCAAGATCTCGACAGTTTGCGGGGCGAACGCCTGGAAAACCGAATCGCGCTCCTGGGCGTCGGGTTGGTGCATGCGTGCGATGCTCCATGCCATCTGTGCCGCGAGAACAATTGCGTCGCCGGTCCGGATTTGCTCTTCGATAAGCAGTTCCCCCTCGCCCTCAGGAAGCATTTTTGTGAGATGCTGCACCAGCCAGTAAGCTTGAACCTCGGGGCGGATGCTGAAGAAGTGCAGGCTGGAATTTCTTGCATCACCCACGAACCCGTCGCCGATTCGAAAGAATGCCTTTAGGCAAGCCTTGGCGAACGCCACCGGCAGGTCATCTCGTGCAATGAGTGCAGCAATGAGCTCATTCGCCTTGCCAGTACCCGTCGGCCGTCGTTCATCGTTCGCGGCGATCCACGCGTCGGCCAATGCATGGACGTTCGCTCCGAGCGTGATGAATTCTCGAATGTCACGCTCGCTAAGTTCATGCGGCGGAACGGAGAACTGAAAGTACCGATCAAATTTGTCCGGATGACAAATTCGAGCCTCGACGCCCCATCGGCGCATGGAGTCGGCGCTGTAGTACATGTTGCCCCAGACCGCCTGCATTCTTGGAAAGAGACGGCGAAATAACGCCTTGATGGTGTCGCGGTAACGCTCGTCGACCGTGTTCAACCAGCGTTCGTAAAAGTCGTGTGCCGACGTCCGGTCGCCGCCGCGTTCTGATGCAAGGCCCGTGAACCTGTCCTTGTTGTCCCTGACAAACTGGTACGCATCTGGGACAAATACTCGCAGGCATTCAAGGGCAATGAAATCTACGGGATTGACTTCGCCCCTGAGACCAGGGAATGTCACCAGGAGTGCGTTGACGGCCCGGACCACGTCTCGTGGAGTTTCGATTAGTGGCGAAATGCCGTCGTGAAGGACGTTTGCCCAGTATGTGGGGTCCACGCCAATCTCGTTCTCGTCAAACTCACCAAAGAGGCGTTCCAGGTCGGCGACAAACTTTTCCAAAACGAGCCCGCGTGACACAGCGGGTAAGGCAAATTGAACCTGGACTATCTTCTCCAGATAGGCGTGGCCATCATTGATCCCGAGCGCGACCTGCAGTGATTCTGATACCAGCCGCCGGTCGAATGCCAAGATGTAGATGACGTTTGGGAAGTCGGCTACCGCTTTGATTACTTTGAAGACTTCGCACATGTCCTCGGGCGTTAACCTGTCGATATCGTCGACGAACACCACGAAACGCTGGTCGCTCTTCTCGAGAGCATCGGAGATGTCTGCTTTGAGTGTCTGTACATCTTTCCGCTGCCGCCTGAACAATTTCAGGAAGAACGCGACGGCCTCCTTCAACAGCGGAATCGGGAAGCCCGCGCCAGCCGATATGCTTGATGAGACGGCGGTTCCAATGGCGTCCGCGTAGTCGGCGAGCGCATTGGCAGCATCCATTAGAACCGCGTTCTCAGTGGGAAAGCGGGTACGAAATTGCGAAAGGAACTGTGTTGCGAGCTGTTCCCTGTCCGAAAACCACCACGGGTTGAAATCGACGAGCACAGGCGGCGGCGCGCTTGCCTTATCCGCCGATTCAGAGTCAGTCGATGAAAGATAGTGCCGGATGAAGTTCAGCAAGCTGGTCTTTCCGGTGCCCCATGGGCCATCAATGGCCATCACCAATCCCTTGGGGCTTGGCGTCCTCTGTACCGCTACTGCGATCGCTTTGGCAAAAGGGGCGTAGCCGAACGCGTCAAAAGCGGGATGCGCCTGGGGTAGGTCGCTACCGAGTCGCGCCTCAGGAGTCGGCTCAAGCAATTCCACGTTTCGGATCCTGGTAGGTTATGGATTCAGGCGTGTTCCGTAGCAAACGGGCCTCGGGTTCGTGTGAAACGTAGAGGAGAGGTATGCCCGCAAGACTCATTCGATTGTTTGGCATGCGATTCCGTGGTGGTGGTCCGAGTTGCTACGAGGGATCGTCACGAATTGTACGTGGCATCTCGATATCGCTGGCGACCCGCGCCCGGCAGAACCGGTTGCCCGGCGGCAACTCGGACGCAACTATTCCCTTTTGCTGACCAGGCAAGGTCTGTTGGCGACGTATTGGTCCGGGCTCGGCGAAGTGCATCAGCGAAACAGCGATCGAGGCGGGGGAGTCGCGTCCGGAGCGCACTTGCATGCAGGCTCGTAGCCGAATCCGTCGAGACGGATATGCTGGCCGTTTGCGTTCGTAGCGCCGGCACCGCTGTCACCAGCGAGCCGTTGATCGAATGCTGGTGGTAGCGATCGGTGCACTGGCGGTCGTGGCTGTCACTTCAGTCGAGGTTGCCGTTGCAGCCTGCGCCTGCTCAGCACGCTTCTGTTCGAGTTGCGTGATGGCTGTGACCATTTCCTTCGCGTTGTCGTCACGCTCTGCGACGCGCTGGAGGCGCTCCATCACCTGCGGCAGCCACTTCGGCTTGTACTCGGGCTTGATGGTGTCCGGGTCGTCGAAGTGGAAGTCCGTGCCGCCGCCGAGGGCGCCGAAATTGCGCTCCACTGCATCGACCAGGAACACCTTCTCGTCTTCCTTTCCCGGGCAGGTCTTCGTGTCCAGGATGACTGCGTGGCCCGCGGTGTGGTCCAGGTCCGGCGGCAGAACGCGCTCATCGCTGCGGCCTGCATTGATGGTCTCAGGCCAATCCCGGACGTACGGGACGATGAGGCCGCTGTAGTGGCACTTCGAATCTGCCTTGTACCACTGTGGATGGAAACCGACGACCGTCACCATCTCGCGCTCCTCCGGAGCCTTGTGGAGAGGGTAGGTCTGGTCCGGCCACAGGATGACGCTACCGATGAGCGCGCCGGCGATATAGATGGCGTGTGCTGCCCCGAAAATGATGTCAAACATGATTTACGCAAACTATTGAGCACACTGGGACGGAGGGATGTTCTGTTTCGCACACCATCTGGTGCGATAGATATCGTTCATTGACGGCTGCGTAGGCGCTTCGGGTTGCGCGACAGGCGCCCTTGGGAAGCCGGCAACATCAAGCCAAGCTTGAATATCTGTCTGCTGGCAATTCTTGTACGCCGCACTGCACGCGTTATACGCGGCGTCAACGGCTGTCTGCTCCGATTCGTAACCGGTTTGCCACGCGCATCCGCCGTCACCACACACTAGCGCCCCGTATCCCGGTCCACGACTCCGGTCCAATACAGCGCACTTTTGGGCAAGCCTTGCGTGCCCGCCACGCCGCGCCGCTGCGCGACAGCCGGACAGCGCCACGTTGTCTGCCTGTGTTTGCGTGTCGTAGTTACTCGCCCGATACAACGTTGAGTTGTCGGCGGGCACCGCCGATATAGATGTGAAGGCAAAGCCGCTTGTACAGAACAAAAGGGACGCACAAAGGCAACCTGCCAGCTGTAGTTTGGCTCTCACTGTATTTATTTTCTCCAATCACCCCGCAGACCGCGACTCTTAGTCGGTCTGCCCCCGACGCTACCAACCAGAATCTGGTTCAGAAAGCGCACTGTGCTCGCATGTGTCGAAAACATCCCTCGCCGGTACTCGAGCGGATGGCACATGATCGCCGATATTACGAATTTCGTAGAGAAGCGGCAAGTCAAATCTGCGATTTTCGTAGGATGATCAAAAAGGAACCAGCTACTGTCTTCGGGCGCCGTCTTCGAGCAGCGCGGCTGCGGGCAGACATCCCCCAAGACAAGCTTGGAGTCAAGATTGGTCTGGATGAGGGCACCGCGAGTGTCCGGGTGAGCCGCTATGAGACGGGGGTGCATGAACCGCCATTTGGCATAGCTCTGAAATTAGCCGCAGCCTTGCGGATACCAGCTGCGTATTTCTATTGCGAGGACGACGAACTCGCCGATGTCGTGCTCGCTTGGGGGCGCCTGACGAAGTCTGAGCGGAAACGTATCAAGCCCCTCATTACTGCGGAACTCGAGAAGGCAAAGGGGGCCGGGTAGACATCGTCGCAGAACGTCGCATCTAATTCCTTTGCTGGCGCCGACGTCACATGCAACAAATCGCTCTATAAATCGGCCAGCCGTAACCCGTTGCTTACGGGTGAAATTGCAGCTTACGTTCCCCTTGAAGCAGGGTAAGGCAATTCGGTTTCGACCAGGTGACCTTGAAGATGGTTTGCTGATGTCGATGTGCCCCCGCCCGGGCAGCCGCGGTTCTACTGTGTGACAGAATGACGCCGACCTCGCGTTGGCTATTCCCGACGATAGTCAAAGCAAAAGCGGGGCGGTTCACGGTGCGTTGGCCGCTTTGCACCGCAGGCGATTACGCTGCCTGGTTGCGAGAGGTGCATCGATGCGATTTGTTTGCGTGAAGGTGTTCGGCGCGGCATAGCTGTACCGCGCCAATCCGAAGCGGATCTTTCACAGTATACGTTCCTCGACTCGACAGCCCACCGCCCATTGAGAGCAAAACAAACCGAATCAATTACCTTCTCGGCATTTCCTTACCGTTATTTTCAGGAAATGACTACACAGCCTACCCTTCAGCCTGTTCTCGCAAGGTCCGTAAATAACTTGGTAAGTCTACGTAGAAGTAGGCAACAGGTATGTCGACGAGTCCGGCGATCGAATGACACTTCATTGCCCGAATGCCCGCTGAGCAAAGCGAACGAGCGGGCCTTGGGCTAGAGGCGTGCTTGATACTCCAGTCAATCTTTTTATCGCCACGGGTTCCCGAGCGTGAAGCATCCCAGACGTCCAGATACGAATGAAGCGGCCAGGGTGGCAATCATCGACAAGTTCTGGCCGACATCTGCCTTTACGGCAAGGTTTGGGCCCGCCATCGAGCGATTCGGTAGCGCGCTACCGTTCTCGCGACCGTTCGGATGGTTAATCGCAGTCGTCTGGTTTGGCTCCCTCGCAGCCATTTCGATTGTTGTCGTTGTCAAGCTCGACTTGAGTGCCCAGTTTTGCCTGTCATTCTCGGTGCTGGGTGCCATGTTTCTGTTGCGACGTTCGGCACATCGCGAACGCCCGCGGCTGCTCTTCCTCGCCTGCTCCGCGTTCCTGACGTTTCGCTATCTTTACTGGCGCACCACATCGACGCTCGGTTACAACGGCCTCGTGGACTCCATCTTCATGATGTTGCTTTACGGCGCCGAAATTTACGGCGTCGTGGTGGCCATGCTGGGCCTGTTCGTCACCAGCCGGCCGCTCGAACGCAAGGCAGCACCGCTTATCACGACGTCCGGTGCATTGCCCCATGTCGACGTCTTCATCCCCACCTACAACGAGCCCGCAGATCTGCTTCAGGTGACCTTGCGCGCCGCGCTGGACATGCGCTATCCGCGCGAACTGCTGAACGTCTATCTGCTGGACGACGGCGGCACACACCAGAAGGTGACGCAATCCGATCCCGACAAGGCCGCCGATGCACACGCTCGAGCCAGCGAGTTGAAGGCGCTGGTCGCGCGTCACGGTGGCATCTACCTCACACGCGTTCGCAACGAGCATGCGAAAGCGGGCAATATCAATGCGGCGCTTGCGCGTACTCATGGTGAACTGATCGTGATTTTCGACGCGGATCACGTGCCCACGGCGGACTTTATCGAGAAGACCGTCGGTCATTTTCAACGCGACGACAAACTGTATCTCGTCCAGACGCCGCATTTCTTCATCAACCCCGATCCACTCGAAAAGAACCTCGGCACGTTCGGCAAGATGCCGCCTGAGAACGAGATGTTCTATTCCGTCATTCAACAGGGACTCGATTTCTGGAACGCGTCCTTCTTCTGCGGATCGGCTGCCGTATTGCGGCGACGATGTCTGGAGGAAATCGGCGGCATTTCCGGCACGTCGATCACCGAGGATGCCGAAACGGCCTTGATGCTGCATTCGCGCGGCTATCGCAGCGCCTACATCAATGAGCCGCTGATCTCTGGCCTGCAACCCGAAACCTTCGCGAGTTTCATCGTGCAGCGGGTACGCTGGGCGCAAGGCATGATCCAACTGTTTCTACTGCGCAATCCGCTGCGCCTCAAAGGTCTCTCGATCGCACAGCGGCTCTGCTACTTCTCGAATGCGTTCTTCTGGTTCTTCTGCTTCGCACGCGTCGTGTTCCTGTTTGCGCCCGTCATGTATCTCGTATTCGGGCTACAGTTCTACAACGCCACCATTCCACAGTTCTTCGCATACGGCCTGCCGCAGATGATCGCGGCGATTCTCACGACGGACCTTCTGTTCGGCCGCTACCGCTGGACGCTGGTTTCTGAAGTCTACGAATTGCTGCAGTCGATGTTCTCGTTACGCGCAGTGATTGCCGTCATGCTGCGACCGCGTGCTCCCGGCTTCAAGGTCACGCCCAAAGGAGAAAAAATCGAGGAGGACTCCATCTCCGAACTGGCAGGCCCATTTCACGTGGTCTATCTGATCGTTCTGCTTGGCGCCGCTGTCGGCATCTGGAAACTGATCCAAGGGTATCCGCATCAGGACGTGATCATCTCGGCGGTGGGCTGGTGTGGACTGAATCTTGTCCTGCTGAACGCGTGTATCGGCGTGCTGTACGAGCGCAGGCAGCGGCGCGCTGTGCCGCGCGTGCCGGCGAATCTCCATGCTCGCTTCCATATCCACGCCGAAACAGCCGGTTCTGCTGACACGCCCATATTCGATTGCCGGGTGATCGACATGTCCGCCGGCGGCCTCAAGTTGGTGCTGTCGGCCGCCGATGTGACGAGCGTGCCGAGTCGCGGCAGCGCCACACTCGAAGTCTTTAATGTGGCAAAGGGCAGAACGAGCCACATCCCCCTCACGATCCGCAATTCGTTTGTCGATGCCAATAGCGCGCTCGTCGTCGGTGCGCAGTTCGCCGACGATAGTGTCGCGGGCCTGTCCGAGCAGGTATCGCTGGTGTTTGGCGACAGCGGCCGATGGCGCGAATTCCGTCAGAGCCGCAATCGCCGCGTTGGCATCTTCCGCAGTCTGCGCGTCGTCGTGAGTCTTGGCTTCATGCACGCGTTCAGCCACTACCGCTTCTTCTTCGCGAGCATGCTGCGCAATGCAGTGCGACCCTTGCGGGCGACCTCGAGCGTCATCGCTTCTTTCCGTGCTTTCCAGAAACAGCGTCCATGAGCGTTTCATCCATATATCAGGTAATCATCCGTGCGGCCTGCACCACGGTACTGCTGCTCGCCGGCAGTGCCGCGTTGGCTGCAGCGCAGCCGAAGAGCCCTGCCGCAGACGCGACCTCGGCCGCATCTGCATCTGGATCCATCGCAGCGAACCAGACCGAAATATCGCTTGCAACGCTCGGCAATCTGTCCGGTCCGCTGCGCCTTGCCGGTGCCGCTGTGGCGCGGAGCATGAGCATTCCACTGTCCGCACGTGAACAGGCACGCGATGCCGTGTTGCATCTCGTCGTATCGAATTCTGTGTCGTTGCTGATGGCCCGCTCACAGCTTGCCGTGCGGATCAACGATCGCACTGTTGCACAACTCCAGCTTTCGCCCAGACAGCCGGAAACGACTGCCGACATCCGCGTGCCCGTCGACCTGCTGCGACCCGGCTACAACGCGCTGACGTTCGCAGTTGCAGAGCATTCGACGGAAAACTGCGAAGACCCGAACTCACCCGAACTGTGGATGGAAATCGACACGACGGCTTCGACGCTGCGCATGCAGACGGAACTCAAACCGCTGACGCCGACGCTCGCCAATCTGTCGGACCTCGTCGATCCGAAACAGTGGTCCGCGCGTTCCATCGCGATCGTCAACGCGGCACGCCCGGACAATGATCAGCAACTCGCCAGCGGCGGCCTGCTGGCGCAAGGTATCGCGCTGCGGCTACGTTATCTCAGTGCGACGCCGCGCGTGCTCGACGCGCAACCGGGTACGGGCGCGGGTATGCTGTCGGGCCTCGCGCTGACCCCGCTCGCCGGTTCCGACGTGTTGCTGATCGGTGCACGCGATGCATTGCGCCGCTACATCGATCCGCAGATTGCGGCACGCATCGACGGCGCCTTTCTCGGCGTCTACCCGAAACCCGACGATGCCCGACACTTCGTCCTCGTAGTCAGCGGCCGCGATGATGCCGAGGTCAATCGCGCCGCACGCGCGTTTGCGCACAGTGAGTTGCCGCTGCCGCGCAGCAGTGAACTCGTTGTCGGTGAATTCGATGAAAGCACGCTGCCGCGGTGGTCGGCATCCAGGACGATATCCGGCACGGCGCCCTGGTCGTTTCGCCAGCTCGGCTTCACGAGCCGCACGCTGCGTCCGCAAGACGAAGTCAATCTCGATGTGCGGTTGCCCGCTGACATCTATGCGCCAGAGGATGCGAAGGTCACCCTCGACATGAACTTCTCCGAAGGTGCCAGAATGCGTGAGGACTCCGTCCTCGACGTCAGGCTCAACGGGCGTTTTGCGCAGGCGATCGCACTTGACCAAACGCAAGGTGCGGTCATCCGCCACTATCGCATCAGCCTTCCGTTGCGCGACTTTCATACGGGGCAAAACACATTGTCCCTGCGTGCGCTTCTCGTGCCGTCCGTGTCGGATCGCTGCGTATTTCGCCAGACGGACAATCTCGAAGTCACGCTGCTCGACAGTTCGACACTCACGCTCCCGGACGCATCGCACTACGCGACGCTGCCTGACCTCAAGCGCTTCGCCGACGGCGGCTTCCCCTATACGGTTCCGCACGACGGCAGCGGTCTCGCCGTGCGTATCGCTTCGAAGGACCACAGCACCATCGCGGCGGCATGGTCACTGATGAGCAAACTCGCGCAAAGCCAGATGGCACCGCTGACGAGTGCACAGGTTACGTTCGGCGCGCCAGGTGCCGGTCGTCATACGGTTCTTGTCGGTGCGACGCCGGCGTTGCCTCTGGCACTCCTCGATCACGCGCCCTGGTCGCCGGGCAAGAGCATCAGCGTCATGAACAGTATGGGTGGTTCTTCGGACGAGCGGTCCGGTAGCTGGTTCAACCGTCACTGGGATGCATTGTTCGATGCGCCAGTCCATGCCGCGCCGATAGGCGACACGCTGCGCGGTGATCTCACCCTGTCGCAGCAACTGCTCGTCATGCAGTATCGCGACGCAGCCGGCCGCGCGCTGACCGTGCTTACCTCGGCGAGCGCGGACGAGTTGCTCGACGGTGTCTCACGGCTTGTCGAGCCGACCTATTGGGGCGGTCTCGATGGCAACGTGGCGGTGCTGAGCTTCAATCATCCCGGTCTCTGGACGGCACAAATCGGAGACACGTACGAAACAGGCACGCTGGGCGCAATGGAGTGGCTCGGCTTTTCGCTGTCCCGTCATCCGTGGCTGGGGTATGCGGCGCTCGTGCTGCTGCTGGCCGTATTCGCTGCATCGACTTCACTGCTGTTGAAGCGCTATCACCAAAAGCAGCATCGTGACGCGGATCAATAACGGGAACAGTTGGCGCTGTGCTGTCTGGTTGTGTCTCGCAGCCCCGGGCTCGTGCCTCGCGGCACAGGGCAATCTGCTTGCCGTCGAGCGGCATGATACGGCATCGGCGACCACCGCCGACAGGCTGGACACGACCAGGCTTCAGCGGCATGACCAGCAGGGCCTGGCCAGTGCGGCTAACTCGACCACGTCTACGCGAGTCGTGCAGACGGACCAACGCAATCTGATTGCTCCATTAGCGACACCATCTTCGTCGGCTCGTGTATCGCGCGTTGTCGGCGACTCACAGAAGGCGTCACCAGAAGGCGTGGACGCCGACAGCACTTACGCTGATTCGACACCAGACGAACGTCCTCTCTGGCGTCTGTTGCACGAAAACAGACTTGCCGAATTCGATAGCAAAGTGGCGGCGCTCGAACAGAACGTCTCGTCATGGAAGCCGTCCGCCTCGCTCGTTGCAGAGCGTGCGCGACTGCAACAGGAAGCGGACATCGCGGGGGCATTGAAAGACGGTTCAGCGAGCACGCTGCGCCTCCTGATCGCACGCGCACCCGATGCATTCAACTGCTCGCACATCGACCGCCTTTGGAAAGCGGCAGACGTGTTCGCAAAGACGGGTCACGTCGATGAAGTCAATACGCTTTATCGAACCGTGATTGTGGAGTGCAAATCGGATTCTGATCGGATTGCGACGCTGTACCGCGCCGGGCGCGACCTGCCGCCGGCGCCAGCCGATGCGCTGATTGAACTCGAGGCCGCGAACGGCCAACGCGATTCGCAAGGCGAGGCTGCTTTCCAGCAGCTGCGTTATGAGCGTGCAGTCGCGGCACTCGGCAAGGAATCGCCGGACAGTGACAGCGCAGCGAGGCAATTAAGCGCGATTGAGCCGTCTATTCTCGCCCGGCGTGACGGCCCTGCGGCGACGCTTGCCGGCTGGATCGCACTTGCACATCACGACATCGGCAAGGCGGTGGACTGGTTCGAGGCAGCGCAGACCTTTACGCCCGACGGTGTCGACGCAACACTGGGACTCGCTCAGGCAAAAATCGAAACGCATGCGTATGATGAAGCGCAGGCATTGCTCGATCAGCCGAAGTTACGCGATGATCCGCTGGCGCGAAAAGCACGCGCCCAGATCGCATTCGCGCGCGCAGACGCAATGTACAAACAGCGCCGTTACCCGGAGAGCCTGCAATGGCTCGAAACCGCGACGATCGAAGGGTTGCCGCCGACAGAGAGCGCCCTGCTGCGCGGCTGGAATCTCTATTTCATTGGCCAGTACGCGCAAGCCGCCGACGCATTCCGGACACGCTACGAACATCGTCACGATGACGGCAGCGCTGAAGGTCTCGCACAGGCCATGCACGTCATCAATCCGGATGCGAAGTCTGATCGCACGGTCGGCGAGCATGGAGAAGACCGTGTAGACGCTTACCTCGATGCGCTCGACGCGCAGCAACAGTACCACCGCAAGCAGTTCGTCGAATCGCAGGCAACGCTGCGCAATGCACTCTCCGGGCCAGCCGATCCGCAACGGATCGCTCGATACGTGCCTGCTGATCTGACGGGTATCGACGCGCCATCGGTTGCCGGAGGACTGACCTGGTCGGATCACGTTGGCGCACCCGGCCAGGGGCGGCTTGATACGATTGCGCCTGAGTTGCGAGGCGAATGGATTCACGACACGACCCAGTACGAATTGCGGTATCGACAGCTATTCCTGAACGCGGGCACGACATCGCTCGATCAGACGGTGCCCGGGTCGCTATCCGTACTCGATGCGGCAGTGGGCAAACAGAGCAATAGTCTCAACGAGACAGTACGTGGATGGACGATGGGCGGATCGACGCGTGCCGAGGAATTGCAGGCCATGGTGGCTGACAGGTTGCGCATCGGCACGTTGCCGAAGTTCGACTGGAGCGTGTCGCTTGGCGCCACGCAGGGCGCACCGACTGGTTTCCAGCCAAATATGTTCGGCAACATCGCTCAGCAGACGGTATGGGGAGCATGGTCGGTCTACGTCGGCATTACGCCTGTACGAGACTCGTTGCTCTCGTGGCGCGGCATGTCGTTGCCTGAAGTCGTCGGCGGTGACAAGTGGGGCGCCGTGCGTCGTGCCGCAGCGGGAACGCAGGTGCGCTGGCAGGTGGCTCCGCGCTGGAACATCAGCGCGGCGACGGAAGCCCAGTGGCTGACCGGGATGAACGTGATCGGCAACGAAGGTATGTCGGTGGATCTGTCAACCAGCTACGATCTGCATCTGAGCGGATTCGATTACTTCAGCGTCGGCCCTGCCGCGCACTATCTCTCGTATCGTCGTAACGAAAACTTCTATAACTGGGGACAAGGCGGTTATTACAGTCCGCAGTCGTCGATGAGCACAGGGCTCGCGCTGCAATGGCTGTCTAACGAAGGACGTCATTGGCAGATTCAGGGTAGCGTCGAAGCTGGCTGGAACAACACGTTGCAGCACACCGAGAAATGCTTTCCCTTTCCATTAGAGCCACCGACAGCGTTTCAAAACGCGATCGCAAGTCTGCCTGGTTCGAACGGTGAGATCGCTACAGCGGTGTCAGACCTCACCTGCGCCGGCAGCCACGATCACGGACCCTATGCGCACGGCCAGGTGGCCGCGGTTATCAGACTCTCATCGCGCCTGCAGGGCGGCGCGCTCGTCGACACAAACGTGACACCCGGCCGCGACCGGCAGTTCGCAGCGCTGGCGTTCGTACGCTACATGCTTGAACCGCGTTCGGGTGTTTTCAGCCGCGATTTGCCGCACAACACCCGCGACTTTTACCTGCAACTCGATGACGACCATAACTAGGATGTCGTCGCTATAGGTGTGAGTCATGGTCCTGCGCGATACCCAACTCAGCCAGCAGGATCCTCAAATTTTTTGCATCGATAATCTGATGCATTCCTTCCCCCGGCACGGGTAGCCCGGGTAACGACGGGAAGGTGGGGCAGCACTGCTTTTTGGCGGTGTCAATGACGACTCGCCCCTCGCGAGTTAATTGCGTATCGAACAGATAGAACGGCTTGTTGCCGCTCCGGCGGCGATTATCCAGGAGCGTAAGATCCACTTTTTTCTTGTAATGTTCATTGCATCTTGGTCCGAAGATAACACCAATAATATCATTGGTGTGATGATGCAATATTCTGTCGCGTCGGCTTGTTTTCTTGACCTTGGCGAGTGATTCCACTGCGGCATTTGAACGCTCGGCTGAAAAAAGTCGATGCTCTGATTCATAATTCCAGAACGCATTTTTCTGTAAAAATGCTTCTTGTGCTTTTGCCTTTCCCTGAATCGCGCACTGTAAAATCGGAACTCGCTTGGCGTCGTCTATATAATTGACTTTTAGGAAGTTGAAATTCATTCCGTCGCGGTCTAATAGATTGTGCCGAAGCAGTATCGAGTCGGATTGGGAGGAATTATAAATGACCACGCAGCCTTTGAATCCATCGGCATAGTGCGCCCACATCATCGGATTGAGAGGGGAATCGGAGAAAGAAACACTATAAAACACATGATCAACGGCTCTCGCCAGTAATGCTGTCAACCATCCTTTGCATGCCTCCGCTTTCTTCGCGGTTGGCATTGCAGACATGAATTTCTGATTTTCGGCTCCAGTGAAGTCTGATTTCAAGTGGTCTGAGAAAATTTCAAGCAACGATTGGCCCTGATTATCTATTTCGCGATATAGAGAACCCGTAACGGAATCGAAGTCCGAATTTTTGAATAGTTGGTTTAGCTTGGATACGAGCTCTCGGTTGTCAACGTCCAAAAGAAACTTAATATCCAATGTCGGATATTCGGGTGCTAACAATAACAGAGTAGCCCAAAGTTCCTCACTATCTTCAAAATAAAAGCTGGCTTTCAAGTCGTGAGGATCATTTAATTCATGATTGGCAGAAAAATAGAGCTCGTTATATCGAATGGCTTTCTCGAAATATACATTCGGTCTGTAGTATTTAAAAAACGGCATTTTCTATCCCGGTGTGGTTGTTTATGCCTATTATCTTAAAATTCGGCTGGGGTCATTTTTGAATTTTCCTGGCGCGATGGAGCTTCTGGTCAAGGAAGGTATTCATTTTTGGCGAGTCCAAACATTCTGTTGCTTGTGGACTTCCTCGACTTTATCACTTTAAAACAATGAAAGATCAATGAAATGATTGTATTCTCAAACGCCAGCATGAAATCGTTCCTTCTCACAGACGCCGATGCATTGAGCATAATGGGCTAGGGGAGGAAAGGGATCCGAAGTCGTCACCGGTGAACAGCAGGCGTATCGCTTGACCAGCTTCTGACAATTTCCCACAGGCACGACAACGGGGCTCGACTGGGACCGGTCGTCAGGTGGGGACGTCTCTCCGTCCCGTCTACTTGAGACGTCCCGTCACGGAAGACAATGGTTGGCACGGCCAGATGTTGGGCATAGCCCGCAGGGAAATTTACAGTTCGAGTCGCGGGAATGGTTCGTTCGGGTTGCGGCTGTTTCGGACCAGTTGCATCCCGTTTTCGAATACTTCCAATGTCTCAGTTTCGGCAGCCGTCAAGGCACGGCGACCACCCATCTGGCGAATCCGCGCACCGAATTCTTCCAGAGGCATGGGAGGTGACAGATAAACAACCTGCGCTATGTCTCATGTGGTGAAGTGGTCGACCATGCGTGGCTCTACGCCACTAAAGTATTTGCACCAGCGGTCGTTGATAGACAATGACGCATGTTCTCAGAACTGAAGAAGGGAGAGTGGGCATTGGAAGCGATAGGTAGCCTCTTGGCTGGTGTCATGGGCGGGATGGGAGCGGCGATGTTGAACAACTTCGTTGGCGAGGACTATCGACGCTTTCGCGATGCTGCGGCGTTGGCTGGCGCTCTCGCTGGTGAGCTTGACGCGCATGCGAAATCCATACGAGAGATACGTTCAAAACTGCTTCAGTGGTCCGAAGGTCCTGCAACTCGAGAACCTATTCGGAAGTTTTCACCGCCGACCGATCCTGTGTTCGACAGCTCCGTTGCCAAGCTGGGACTGCTCGGCCCGAAACTGGCTGGTAAGGTTGCATCAATCTACCAGGAGATGCGCCAGATACGAGCTGACCTCATGATAATTGCGCAGGAAGTAAAGGAGATGCAGTCAGCAGAATTGTCTGCGCGACTCGGTCGATGTGTTGCCCTTTTGAACGTGAGCGAACCACGTGCGCTTGCACTGATCTCGGACCTGAAAATCTTCACAGGCAGACGCTACTTCCTCTGGGGTTGGGTCTTCGTTTTGGTAACTGGAGTCTTCGGAAAACGAGAGATTGACAGTCCGGTGTGAGGATAACTCGGAGCATATTGCTCCGAGTTTTTTGATCCCAGGCAGGCACTTAACCGTCCGACGGACATACAGGTTAGGCCACTGTATCCGGGTCAACCACATTCACGACATCGTCCCATCGCTATGAGCAACGTACTTCCGCCAGCGCGTCCGACCAGCAAACGTCCTGTTCGCGAGCTTCTCATTGAAGCAGGGCACGACGTTTCTGCGTGGAGCGTCACGAACACCGGCCGTGCCATCGCCAATCCTAACGATAACATTTCAAGGAACACCGCCTGGTCCTTTCCGGGTAAGGACGATGAACCACTTGTCGTGTGTATCTGGTTTAATGGCCTGACCATCACTGGTGATGAGTCTTTCTACCTTGGCAACGATCGTGCGTACCGTCAGCGGCTGCTGGACCTCGATAATGGCGAGCGCCGCAACGACGTACGCAATCGCCTGCGTACCTGGACGAGCCGTTCACTTCAACTCGACCTGGCAATCCAGGATGCATACAAACGCAACCGACCTGTGCGGCTGATTCTCGTTGATGGCGATGACGTGGACGAGTCAGAGGCAGACCGCGCTTCCACGGTTTCAGCTCGTTCGCTCGACCCTGATATATGGTGGGTTCATGAGTATGATTTCTCCGTTGCTGGCGGTGGCGGATATCGCATCGTCCGCGGTGGCGATCCACCGGTGCGTGATGTGGAAGAGGCGACTCCGGATATTCCCGACCTCGGCGATGATCCCCTGTTGCAGGAATTCGTGCAGACGCTGGACGAAACAGAACGCGACGCCGTCATCAAGGCCCGTGTTGGCCAAGGACCTTATCGCGATGCGCTCTTTGAGCGTTGGGGCGGATGTTCGGTGACAAGTGTCACGATGAAAGACCTACTGACGGCGAGTCATATCAAACCGTGGAGTCAGTGTGAAACCGCTGCAGAGCGCATAAGCGTGTCGAACGGCTTGCTGCTCGTGCCGACGCTCGATCGCCTTTTTGACCGCGGCTTCATTACGTTTGGAGACGACTTCAAGATCCGCATCAGCTCGCAGTTGTCGCTAGCGCACCAGCGCCATCTCGGCGTCGACCCGAATACCCAACTGCGGTTACGGCATTTTGATGATCTGCAGCCGTACCTGAAATGGCATCGAGAGCGGGTATTCAAGCCGTGACCGTCGACCTTGAACCGATCGCTTTACAATAGAGGACAGTTCCGCCTCGCAAACAGAGGCGTTGAAGCAATCGGAACACGGCAATGATTTGCTCACAGAGCTATGACAAGCAATTTCGACGATGAACGGCGTGCTGATCTGCTTTGCCACCTTGTCATTGCACAACTGATCGCGCGCGTGAGAACAAATGAATGGCTTCGAACCGACCATCTGGTCGAATCGAGAAGGATGTGGTCGCACGTCAATGGCGTTTCGCCTGACTGGTTTGAAGGTGTACGACTTGGCCGCACGTCCGAGCAGCTCGCAATGTCTATCTGGGCCATCGAACTACTGCACGATGTCGAAGAGCTTTCAAAGCTATTTACTGCCGGACCGAGACTGGACTACCGGTCTCCTATCGTACGCGGGATATTCGACGTTTGTGCAGCCCGTCTGACAACGTGGCGGTACGAGTTGTAGATTGTTGACGGGCTACGAACGCTGCTTTGATCGGTAACGAACGATTGCGGGATGGGAAGCGGCCGGTAAAGGACGCTTCTTGTAGCGGACACTTCGGTCCATGACTGGTTGAGTGCGGTCAATAAGCGACCTTCGTGCATGTAGGTAGAATCATCGACAATCGGCTCTAAACCTTGAAGTTCATCCCCATTTCGCGAGACCCAGCGATGAAGGTAACGATTGCGTACATCGACGAACCACCGTTCGGTTGGACGAAAGCGGATGGTACTGCTACTGGTGCTGATATCGATCTGGCCGATGCGGTGCTTCGGGCGATCGGTGTCAACAGAATAGAGCATCGACTGACGACGTTCAGTGAACTGCTTTCAGGTGTCGAAGCGGGCCGGTGGGACATGAACGTTCCGCTCTTCGTTACGCCTGAGCGTGCGGCGCGGGTAGCGTTCAGCGTGCCCGTTTGGGCGATCGGAGACGGCTTCCTAGTTCGGGCTGGCAATCCGAAAGGGCTCAAGAGCTATGCGTCACTTACCGAACGCCCCGATGCCCGCCTGGGCATCATCGGCGGTCAGGTTCAGCACGACGCGGCGAAAGCGTCAGGCGTAAGTGAGGATCAGATAGCCATCTTCGAGCATCAGAGCGACGCGATCGCGGCGGTACGCGCGGGGGAGATCGACGCGTACGCAAGCACCGCCGTGGGAAATCGCATACTTGCGGATCGTATCGGCGTCTCGGTCGTTGAGGCCGTGGAGCATGAGAGAGGAACGAGTGACAAGCGGCAAAACCTTCCTCTCGGAGCATTTTCGTTTAATAAGCGAAATAGCGATTTGCTCGCTGCGGTAAACCGACAGCTATGCTCTTATCTGGGCTCACCAAACCACCGCGCTTGCGTGGCGACCTTCGGCCTGACACACAACGAGATCGATCCAGCTCTCGCCCATCAAGCATAAGACGGTGTTCGGCCAGTTTCGGTCACTCGGCAAGGTTGCGTAAATCGTTGGCAGTCAGCAGGTGCCTCTCCGCTGTCGAGGCCTTTTGTCGAATTGACACGGCCCTGTGTTTTCGCGCCCCCGATCGCAGCTAACAATCGAATCTGTTCAACATTGCCAGTCTATGTGAAGCGCTCCCGTCTTGCATGTTCCCGCTTGAGCAACGGCGCATACTCGTGCAATTCCCGTGGCGCGATGTCGAAGGCGCGACGGAATGCACGTGTAAAGCTCGACGCATCATTGAAACCCAACCCGAAGGCAATGTCCTGTACCTCCATATGCGGAAAGCGCACTAGCTCATCTGCCGCCATTCGCAGCCTGCGGTTGCGAATATAGGCGGCCAGGCCGCCTTCATGCTCAAAGAGACGGTACACGCTGGCGCGCGAGAGATGCAGCGATGCCAACACGGTGTCAGGCGACAAATCCGGATCGTGTAGATTGGCCTCGACATGCCGCCGCACTTGTCCATAGGCAGCAGCACGTACCGCTGCGCGGCCGTTGCCGGAAAGACCCGCTTGACGGCTGAAAGCTGCGACGAGTAGCTCTACCGCATTGAAAATGGACTGATGCGCTTCCTCCTTGCTCAGTCCGACGATTTGTTGCTTTAGCGCCACCAGATGCTCAATCAGTATGCGTGTCAAAGGGGTGGTGGCGTGAATCCAGCGGCCATGCAGCGATGCGGCATCAGGGAACGACCTTTCCACCAGGGCGCGCGGCACAAAAAGGAGCAGTATCCGACCATGAAAACTCCGGATTGTGCACGGCTGATCCATGTCCAGCGCGAGGATACTTGGCACTTGCGGTATATGCGGCGCGTCGAGCCGTGGCTTGCCGCCCAGGAACTGCCCCGGTGGCCCTTCAAGGAACACGCTGAAGCTGATGTCGCGAACGCTCTCGGTCGAAACCCGACCCAACGATCGCACGGCCAGGTTGGGCCCGGTGCGGAAGTCGAAGAAGCTCAGATTGTCGATCGTGTAACGAGACAGCGATGCATCGAACGTATCCTCAGCTTGCTTTGACGAAGGCCGTATATCGTAGACTGGACTCATACGCTCCTGCCAGGCCTGGAAGCTTTGACGGGCGTCGCCTTGAACGCTGAAATTGCTGTGCACGATGCCGGGCGCAAGCGTCGGCGGCCCCGACGGCAACAACAAGCGGCTTAGCGGTAAAGCAGTGTGTAGCGGGTCGTCGTTCAATGCAGTGCTCATCGATGATTTTCGTCCAGTTTTGATCCGCCCCGTGCGGCTGAACTTTATGTTGAGCCACGAGCCCGCTCGGAGCGCGCTCGTGTAGGTTGCCAAGCATATCAGTACTTGCTTTGCCTAGCGCACAGCGAACGACTCGCCGGCAAATCGATCATTTCAGTACTCGGAACCACGCCGCTCCTGAGCGGACCGACTCTCGGTGGCCGTATCACATTTCCGTTTCGGCTTGTTGGAATGACCGCTTTCGAGAAAGGCCACTGTCTCTTTCGGGTCGGTTTCGATCCGTCGCTGGTATCCGCTCCCGACGATGTTTCTCACCCAAAACATCACGTGTGGATTCTTTGCGGCCCAGTGCGAATCGTGAGGCGTTGCTGGCGCGAGACACGCCCTTGCTTCCGTTATGCAAGGGTTTATACTAATAATCGTCTCCTCCATGTCTCCTCCTGATATGGATTCGGCCCGCCGATTGGCGGGCCTTTCTTTTTGCACGTTAATTTCCGTCCAATCCGCCCCTCAAGTTCTGTCTCGCGGCGCCGTTACCGCAGACATGGACAAGGAAACAGCCCTACAGATTGCAAGCGCCGCGCATCATGCTGCGCAGGGCATTGTCTATGCCCGCTTTGATCTTCCTGCTTCCCGTCAGAACCAACTGTACAACCGTGTCTACCTTGGCTTACTCGAAGACTTCACAGGCCAAGGAAACCTCGCCGAGTTGCTGGCCGCTCTCGCTTGTCCGTGATATCTCTTCACGAAATATGAAACGCTTTGCTGCCCTTGCCATCCTGGCTCTGTTGACAGCCTGCACATCGATATCCGAAGTGACGCCGGCAGGAGACGGACACTACACTGTGACAACGCAGGTGCGGGGCGGCATGACCCCGTGGGGTGAGGTGAAAGCATCGAGCCTAAAGCGCGCCGATCAATACTGCAAAGAGCAGGGAAAGCAGATGCATCAGGTCGATATGCAAACGCACGGAGTTCGTGGCTGGACGCCGCAGGAAGCCGAACTGACGTTCGCGTGTTTGGCGGGATAGTGAGTTTTGGGTGTATCTCGTAGCGCCGCCCACAGCTGGTCCAGCCATTACTGCAGCATATTTCGCGAACAGCTTCGTGTGGCCTCCCTGTCCCTTCGCGGGCGGCTACCCTTGATATTCGGATCTTGATGCCGGCAGGCGCCGCATCATGGCAATTCGCTTAACTCTGACAACGAAATAGCCCGGCGAGCCCTCGGACGACACTCAGATTCTGCGAACAACTCCTCCGACCGTCAATGAATACCATCGCCCGGCAGCGTTTTAAGTTGAAGCACTCGGGGCGATTTCGTTGGTGCGTGCGTCTATCGGCCTCGCCTCCAATCTCTGTTCAAATGCAAACTGTTTAGGCCCCTGAAGTGATGCTTTGCGCCTTGCTTCGGCATTTGCGATGAAATCAGACAGTTCGCGCTCCATAGCCGAGTCTTTGGCGCCGGGTTTCCAAGTTTCGACGCCGAACCGGCGGCGCGTAGCACGGGCTAGCACTAACGCAGACATCGCGGTCTTTGCGCATTCGAACTCAACCTGCCAGCAGAAGTCCGTTGGTTCACCGAACTCGCGAAAGGCTTCCACATGTTCGCGGGCAGCATGCACCGTTGCAGGATACTCGCGCAGCTCAGAAATAGTCCTTCGGCTGAGCACCTGCCAATCAAGGGTGTCCGGGAAGGCAAACGACGGGATGGTGACATCCTTGCGGACGTCGTGGCGACCATGACCTGCTGAGGCCGTTAGTGCCCAGACGGCCTTGTGCATCATTGTTCGGCACGCACGAGCATGGCGTTCCAACGACAATGCGAGTTCCAACACCGTGTCATGTCGCTGGCGCTTGCGACGACGCGCGTTCGATGCCGTGATCCACGCGAGCGTAACCACGGAGCCTACGGTTGCCGATGTCAGTGTCACAGTTATCGGGGTATCCCAGCTAAGTCTCTGGACATGTTCAAGCCATTCGTGCCGCATGCCATGCGCCTCGAATTAAAAGATGTGCGCAGAGTATAAGCAATCGTTTGCGGCTGCACCGAGGCAAAAATTCGGAGTGTGTTATCGCCGCAACGTTTGGATCAGATGGCCTGTGTATGCCAGGCTGTATTGGGCTCGATTCGCCGGGAACTCGACGGAAGCGAGAATGGAGGTCGGAAGTGTCCGATCTGTGCCGATTGGGTTCTAGATGTCCATCGCGCGGAAAATGGTAGCGCTTTGGTAAGGCTCGGTACCCCTGGCAAGTCTACGACCTCGGTTGAAGATCGCACCGACGGTCATCCGGACAACTGCCCGACAGAATACTGTGCCGGGGACTGCGCGCTTCTTACACACTCGTTACGTCCATGGCTTCTGAGTTGCTCGCTTGCAGTCGACGCATGCGCAGCTGTGATACGCCCGAAAGAGACTAGACACTGGAATATGTTCGGGGACGACGCGTGTAACGGGTGCAGCCGTCGACCGTATAATGCCGATGGCGGATCGTATGGGCGTTCAAGTTCTCTTGAACTTTGTCGTTAATCCATAGTGACAACATTTTCCTCGCCTCCCGGGGGCATTGCATAATTGAGCACGTGGAAGACCATTGGCGAGTTAGCTCGTAATAAACTATTTCTCGGCGCCGTCGTAAGCTTGGTGCTGATCATCTGTCTGACGATCCTGATACTCGTTGGATGGTTTGGTGTTTCTTTAAAGACACCATATTTCGACATCTCGACGCCTAAAAAGCCTGATGCCGCGCAAGTACGCGCGGTGGATTCGATCCAACATGCGGCTCCCATCCCCACCGCGAAGAGCAGCGGAGATGATTCACGGGAGACTCCGACGAAATCAGCGGCGTCGAAGGCTGTTTCGTCAGGTAGTTCAAGCAAGGAATCTGTCGCGCATAGTTCTCGAGGTACGCCATCGGTTCTCGTCGTTCCTCTGGGCACCACATTGCACGATAGTCTCACGTCGTTACGAGGACGGAAGTTTGCTCGGCATCGTGTACAAGGCGGAGAGTTAATCGTATTTCGCCAGGAAGCGTTTGGCCTGAACTGGGCTGTCAGCGAACTCTTCAGGAATGACTCTGCAGTATCGGCAACGTTGACAAAACCCATATTCGCCGAGGGCCGAGAAGGAACGGCTGCATGGCAATCCGACGTCCTGCAGCCCGTGTCGGTGTTCTGTTTCGGGGAGGGGTATCAATCGCTACGCGATACGCTTGATACGAGCATGCAACTTGTATCCGGTCGACTTGATGATGAGATGTCGGCGAACCTTGACGTGTCCCAATTCCAGCCGTGTCCTAACGGCAAGAATTGCACTATGGAATGGGTCACTCGCTACGGCAACTGGACATATCACGCTCCCGGGATGCGCGATGTAACATTGAGCATAGGCAAGTCGGAATACACTCAATACGAGTTCGCCGACGGGGGCTATGACCGGACCGTATTGCGTCGCCAACGTTGCGAAATGCGGCTCATCTTCTCCGGTCAAGACGCACCGACCAGGGTTCCCCTGTCGTTGCTCCCGTGACTGGATGGCCGTCACGAAAAAGGTGGTGGAGTAGTTCAGGGGAGACGACGGTCGATCTTGTCGGAAGCGTTTCTGACGACCGTGAAGAGGACTACGTGAATCCCCGGAAGATCAAGGATCGCGAACTGTTCGCGCGAAAGAAAGGAAGGGCAACGGTTTCGGATAATTTCCGGTGCCCTTCCATACGGTGGGAGTATGCGCGTAAGCTTACAAAGATTCCCTAATGGTGCACGGCCAATCTGGGCGGGCGCGTCATGTCGCCGGGGAGTATTGCGGCTGCATCGCGGTCAATCCCTCGTGCCTTCCGAGGCGAAGAAAAGGAGCAGATTGAAATGTCGAGTCCGGCGGGCAGTGCCACCGACAGGTATTGGAAGCAGCAGTTTGAGTTTCTGCTGGTTGAGCCAGTGGTTTGGGCGCTCGACGCAGATTCGTTAATGCGGTCATTTGACATCATTGCTCAAGTAGCTGAAAGCGATCTGGCTGAAAAAGTTCGTCAAATGACAACGAACGTACAGTCACCCGCTACCTATGTGCCGGAGATCGGGCGTAACGCATTGATGCTTGGCGCGCTTGCAGTCGAGGTCCTGTTAAAAGGCATAGCCCTAACCAATCAGTCAGTCGCGACGTCTGTCAAGGCGAAGGATCGGCAGACTACAAAGCGCCTTCTGAGCCACAATATTCGCGATATTGCGCAGTTGGCGGGTGTGCAGCTAACCGCCCCGGAAGCCGGTCTATGTGAGCGGTTGGAGACGTTTCTCGTTTGGGCGGGGCGGTACTCGATCCCGAAGAGCCATACAGAGATGATGCCGCGCCCATTGGTGATGGGCGGCATCGCCCCGCCGAACATCTATTCAAGCGCTGACTTTCAGGCCGTCCGGAGTCTCACAAGCAGATTGCGTCTGTTGCTGCCGGCCGTTTCTTAGTGGTCGCGCTGCAAGCGTACGAACATCGCAGTATTCACCGATGCCACAGCCTGGCGATGCTCCCATTTGTTGCTTACGTGCGCTGGACGACGAAGTGCGTGTTCAGTTTCGCTGCTGTATCGCCTTTGATAGAAATCGTCGTGTCGGCAAATTTCTGATGAGCTAGCTGGAGCAATCGCGCAAGTACAAGGTTCTGTACAAGTTTCGCTCGCCAGCATCCGATCGCGGCTCGACGTAAAAGGTGAAGATGGCGCTCCTACGGGGGAGACATTATTCTTTTACCAACCCCGCTCGTTTCTCGTCATCGGCTCTCTCGCAGAGTTCCGGGCAGCACATGGGATCAACGAAGAAAAGTATTCGTCATTTGAACTGTTCCGCAGAAGCGTCTCTGCTCCCGAAATCATTACGTTTGACGAACTCTTGGAGCGAGCGAGGTTCATAGTCGAGGCGGGGGAGCAGGAGCGCCAAGACGCCTGACTATCTCGTCCAGAGTATGACTTCGCGTAAGCGCCCTTACCCCGACTATTAGGCGTCGGTGTGATCCGCGCATGCGCGTTTGACAGTCGCGGTACCAACACCGAATTTCTCGGCAGTCTCTCGAATGCTTGCGCCATACTCCGAACGCCACGCCTTAATAGCAGCGTAGTTGTGCGAGCGGGCGCGCCCCTTGTATTTCCCTTCGGTCTTCGCGATCGCTACGCCGCGACGCTGCATTTCGGCCCTATTCAGATAGTCGGCTTGCCCTGCGCGGCCATGAACGCGAGAATTGCGTCGAGGGTCGCTTTCTCGATTGGGTCTTTCGCTTTTCCGTCGAACACCATGCCGTTGAGCGTGCATTCGACACGCACCTCCAGTTCCATCAACCGGCGCATGGTGGCGTGAAGTTCGTCATTGCGGCGGCTGATCCGGTCGAGCCAACGCACAATGAGTGTGCCGCCGTGACGCAGATCGTGTTCGGCTTTGCGCCACTGTTCCCGTGCGTCCGGGGCCACGTGATAGCCGCTAACCCCCTCGTCAATAAAAACGTCCTTGTCCTGAACGCCGTGTTTTCTAGCCTCTTCGTACTGGGTCGCAGCGGACTGCCCGTCCTCCATGTACGGAGAACCCGGCGCATCGCCCGTTACGGTGTACCCAAATGAGCCGCCGAGTCGCGTCGGGACTGGCGTCACGCGTTTGGAAGATACCCGTAGTTTTCTTATTGAGCTCCCCGGTGCCCGTGTTGCTTGGCGCGGATCGCTGGGCGTGCCTGAGAGGGCCTGAGTACCGCTTCGGGTGCGCTCAATGTCATAAGTGAAAAAACGGCGTGGTATGCCCAACAGGCAGATATCAACCGTCGTAACCAAGTTAACTTCAAGAAATTCCTACGCATTAATCAGGTGAAACTGACACGATCCCGCATGATTTGACACTTGTTACTAATTGTTTCTGATAAATTACGCACGCTTTCGAAATTATCAGACAAATAACAATGAACAGGCATCTTTACCGGCTCGTCTTCAGCCGGATCCGGGGAATGCTGGTCGCTGTCGAGGAAACCGCCACGGCGACGGGCAGGAAGAATCAGGGTGAAACCGCAGGTGTCGCGTCGGCCGCGCGACCGTCCACTGTACGCTTTCCATTACGCCACACGGCGTTCGGGGTATGGGTGCTCGCGGGCACCCTGCCGGTGGTCACTTTTGCGCAGGTTGTCGCCGATCCGAATGCCGGCGCGCATCAGCCCACGGTGATCCAGACCGCGAGCGGCATCCAGCAGGTCAACATCACGCGTCCGTCCGGGGCGGGCGTGTCGATCAACGGCTATACACAGTTTGACGTGCCGAAGGCGGGCGTCATCCTGAACAACTCGCCGACCATCGTGCAGACGCAACAGGCGGGGTTCGTCAATGGCAATGCGAACCTGCTGCCGGGCCAGGCCGCGAAGATCATCATTAACCAGGTCAACAGCAATTCGCCATCCCAGCTCAGGGGATATGTCGAAGTGGCCGGGAGTCGTGCCGAGGTCGTAATCGCCAATTCATCGGGACTGGTAGTGGACGGCGCTGGTTTTATCAATACGTCCAGAGCCGTTCTGACCACCGGCACGCCGCTCATCGGCGCGAACGGCAACCTCACGGGCTTCAACGTTACCGGCGGGCAGATCACCGTGCAGGGCGCGGGACTCAATGCAGCCAACGTCGATCAGGTCGATCTGATTGCGCGCGCGGTCGCGGTCAATGCGTCGATCTATGCAAACGGCCTGAATGTCGTAACGGGCGCGAACCAGGTCGATCACGATACGCTCGCGGCGACAGCGATTGCCGGCAGCGGCGCGGCGCCGGGTGTGTCGATCGACGTGAGCCAGCTCGGCGGGATGTACGCGAACCGCATCCGGCTGGTGGGTACCGAGAACGGTGTGGGCGTGTCCCTCAGGGGCGTGACGGCCGCGCAGGCCGGTGACCTGACGCTGACCACGCAGGGCAAGCTTGTGCTCCAGAGCACGGTCAACGCGAGCGGCAACATTTCGCTCGCTGCGCAAGGCGGCATCGATAACAGCGGTACCCTATACGGCCAGCAGGCGGTGTCCGCCAGTACAGCAGGCAACCTCACCAACAGCGGGACGCTGGCTGCACAGCAGGGTCTCACCGTGTCGGCGAGCAACGTGACGTCGACGGGGACGCTGGGGGCCGGGATCAACGCCGATGGTTCGGTTGGTGCTGCTGCCGACATGAGCATCGTCGCGGCCAATACGCTGTCGGCGACGGGGCGGAACACGGCAGCCGGCAACGCGTCACTGCAGGCGGGCAACATCAGCCTGACCGGCAGCCAGACGGGCGCGAACGGCAACGTCACATTGAACGCGCACGCGGGCGATCTCGATCTGACGGGTGCAACGGTGTCGGCTGGCGGTTCGCTTGACGTCACGGCTCAGGGCGCGCTCGCGAATAGTCGCAGCTCGCTGACATCACAGGGCGCGGTCGCGCTTGAATCGGGCGGTGCATTCAATAACGCACAGGGTCTGGTGCAGGCTGGCGGCGCGTTGACGGTCACGGCCGGATCACTCGATAACACCGCCGGACGTGTCGTGTCGCTGAACGCCGACGGACTGACCATTGCGACGACGGATGCACTCACGAACGTTGCCGGCACGACCGCAGGCGGTTCAGTGGGTGGCGTCATCGGCGGTAATGGTGTCGTCCAGCTGAGCGCCGGCACGCTCACGAACCACGGCCAGATCAGCGCGCAGGGCGATGGACGGATTCGTGCGCAGGCGTTCGACAACGGAGCAGGCAGCACTCAGGCAGGCGGTACGCTGGACGTTGCCGCAGCCGGCGCGCTGTCGAATGCGCAAGGCGCGTTCTCGGCGGCGGATACGTTGCTCGCCGCCGGGTCGCTGGACAACGGCGCCGGCAGGATCGAAGGCAATCACGTTGGCATCGCGGCGACCGGTGGTTTGTCGAACCGTGCGGGCACGATCACCCAGTTCGGCACGTCGGATACGGCGATCGTTGCAGGCGGTCTGCTCGACAACACATCGGGTTCAATTACCAGCAATGGCGCCAACCTGAAGTTCGACGCCGGATCGTTGACGAACGACAGCGGTACCATCTCGCATGCAGGCAGCGGCACATTGACCGTTTCAGGCGTGGGTAAAGTCAGCAACGCAAACGGCAGCATGGCCACGAACGGCGCGCTGTCGCTGACGGCCGGGGGTTATGCCGGTCATGGCGGTACAGTGTCTGCACAGGGCGATGCCAACGTCAACGTTCAGGGCGCGCTGGACAACACCAGCGGCACGCTGCACGCAGGCAATGCAATGAGCGTTTCCGCCACCGGCGACATCTCGAACGGTAGTGGCCTCATCGAGTCGGCTGGCACGCACGCAGCGCTGACCGTGAGCGGGGCGAACATCGACAACACCGGCGGCCGTATGGCGAGTGCGGGCGATGGCACCACGAGCGTGTCCGCCCAGACGGCGCTTACAAACGGGGCGCAGGGCTTTATCGGCGGCAACGGCGACGTGGCGCTCTCTGCGGCGACGCTGACCAACGCAGGCAAGGTTTCCGCAAAAGGCAATGCGCAACTCGGCGCGCAACAGATCAGCAACGACGCGGGATCGGTTCTCGCCAACGGCGATGCCAGTTTCACCGCATCCGGCGCGCTCACGAATCGTAGCGGCACGCTAAGCGCGGGCGGTACCACGACGCTCAATGCGGGTTCCGTCGACAACAGCGGTGGCAAGATCGAAAGCACCGCACTCGCGCTCACGTCCGGCGGCGATCTGCTGAACGTCGGCGGCTCGCTTGCACAGTACGGCACGAGCGACCAGCAGATCCAGGTGACGGGCAAGCTGGACAACACCGGCGGCACGATCGCGAGCAATGGTGCCAATCTTGGTGTCAACGCGGGTTCACTCGTGAACGATGCCGGCCAGATCGCGCACGCGGGCAGCGGCACGTTGACAATCGCGAGCCAGGGCGCTGCGAGCAATACGAGCGGCAGCGTGGCGACCAATGGCGCGCTGTCGCTGGCTGCGGCGACGCTTGCGAGTCGCGGCGGGAGGATTTCGGCGCAGGGAGACGCGACGATCGACGTGTCCGGCGCACTGGATAACACCGGAGGAACGTTGCATGCGGGCAATTCGCTGGATGTCGACGCGAGCGGCAACATCGCGAATGCCGGTGGCCGGATCGAAGCGGCGGGCGCGCACGGTGCGCTGACGGTAGCTGGCGCCAATGTCGACAACACCGGCGGCCGTGTGGCCAACGCGGGTGACGGGACAACCCGCGTGACCTCGCTGGCGGGGCTGACGAACGGCAGTCAGGGTTTCATCGGCGGTAATGGTGACGTGTCGCTCGCTGCCGCGAGCCTCACGAACGCAGGAACGGTATCTGCGAAGCGCAACACCGACGTAACCGCGCAGACCGTGAACAGCAGCGGCGGAGCCCTGCTGGCAGGCGGCGACGCAACGGTCACGGCAACGGGTGCGTTCAGCAATCGCAGCGGCACGTTAAGCGCGGGCGGCACAGGTACGGTCAACGCAGGCTCGATCGACAACAGCGCGGGCAGTATCGACGGCACCGCACTCTCGCTGACTTCGGGAGGCGATCTCGTCAACGCGGGTGGCTCGCTGACGCAGTACGGCACGGCTGACCAGCGTATCCAGGTGACGGGCACGCTCGACAATACGGCGGGCACGATCGCAAGCAATGCGCAGAACCTGACGATAACGGATGCGGCACTCGTCAACGATCGCGGCACCGTGCAGCACGCCGGTACCGGAACGTTGGGTATCACGACGACGGGCGCGATGTCCAACGTAAGCGGCAAGGTCGGGACCAACGGGACGCTCGCCGCGACGGTCGACAGCCTGACCAATACCGGCTCGCTGGCCGCGCAACAGACGCTGATGCTCAACGCGGCATCGGGCGCGAACAATCGCGGCGGCGCGCTGTACGGGCAGAGCGCGCTCTCGGTCACCACACACGGGCAGTTCGACAACACCAGCGGTTCGGCGCAGACCGCGGGCGATCTGTCTGTGCAGGCTGACGGAGCGCTCACCAACGCGCAGGGCACGCTATCGGCCAACGGCGCACATGGCACGGTGAACGTGTCGGCGGCAACCGTCGATAACAGCAGCGGTCATCTGACCAACGCCGGCGATGGTGCGACAACCGTCTCGTCGGCGGGCAGTGTGAACAACGCGGGCGGCACGCTCGGCGGTAACGGCGATGTGACCGTCAACGCGAGCGATCTCACGAACACATCAGGCGCGCAACTCGTCTCCGGCGGCGCGCTGAACGCGAACGTCACGCGCAGTCTGAACAACGCGGGTGGCCGCATCTACGGCGGCACGGCGCTGACCCTCAACCAGACGGGCGCCACGCTGAGGAACGATGGCGGCACGCTGCTCGGTGGCCGCAGCATGTCGATGAAGGTCGCGCTGTTCTCGAATCAGGGCGGCGTCGTGCGCGCGAATCAGGACATCGGGGCGAGCGGCGCGATGTCTGGTAACGGCGAGATGACGGCGGGCGGCAACCTGACGCTGAACGTCGCCGGCGACTACACGAACACCGCGGCCAACCGTCTGCATGCAGACGGCGACATGGCGCTGAACGCGAGCGGCACGCTGACCAATACAGGGACGCTCGGCGCGTCAGGCGCGCTGACGGTGAGCGGCGCGAACGTTGTCAACGCAGCAGGCGCCGACATCAATTCGGCGTCGACGACGGTGAATGCGTCCGGTGTACTGAACAACGCAGGGCGTATCGAAGGCGATACGGTGCATACGAACAGCGCGTTGCTGGCCAATACAGGCGCGGTGATCGGCAACGTCGTGCAGGTCAATGCGAACGACGTGCAGAACACCGGGGCAGCGGCCGTCATTGCCGCGGCGCAGGACCTCAAAATCTACGGAGCGAACTCCGTGTCGAATACGGACGGCGCGCTGATCTATAGCGCGGGCAATCTGGAGATCGCGCGAGATGGCACGCGTGACGGCAGCGGGTTCCTGGCCGACCAGACGAACGTGCTGACGAACAGTTCGGCCGACATCGAGGCCGACGGCACGCTCGACATCGCCGCGCATAACGTCAATAACGTTCGCACCACGCTCGTTACACAGGCGGGTACGCCACAGGATGCGGGCACCCAGACGCTGACACTCTGGACGGCGGGTATTCCGATCGGCGAACAGTTGGGTAGCCATCTCAGTGGGACATTCTCGCAATGGGCCTGGTCATCGGATGAAGCGCCGCTGAAAGCCGAGATTGTCGGCAAGCTCGCGACACCCATCAGCGTCACGGTGCCGAAGTCGCAGGTCGCGAACCTGAATACCAGCGCCCAGACGTTCTCCCTGACACAACCGCTCACGGAGAACTATACGGACAATACCGTGATGCAGACAATCTGCAACAGCCACGACTTCTGCAGTCCGCACCCCGCGCCCCAGACGCGCAACATCGCGACGAACCCGACGCAGTGGTACAACAGCATCACCGACAACGGTAGTACCTACACGATCACCTTCTGGCCGGATTTCGACCCGAACAAAAACATCCGTCCCGACCAGGTGAAGACGCGCTTTGACCTGGGTTCCGATTCGCACGACTACAGCGAGACGCAGCGCACGACCACCACGACGACAACGACCGACCAGCTGATCGCCGCGAGCGCGACCGCAAAGATCCAGGCGCAGGGTGCGATCCGCATCAACGCGGACGGTGGCAGCATCAACAACCAGTCGTCGACGATGGCCGCCGGTGGGAATCTCATACGCCGGGCCGCTGGCGGCAGCGTCAATGACACGGGCATCGTTCTGGAGCAGACCGTCACGCAGGACGAGCAGTCGACGTTCTACTGGCACCAGAAAACAGGCGGTAGTAGCGACACGAAGGTCGTCGAAGATGGTGTCACGCAGAGCACAACGACGGTTGCCGCGCTGCCTGCCATCGCGACGTCGAACCAGGGCGTGCAGACGGACGCGCAGACGATCAACGTATCGAGCGTGAACCGCCTGGGCCAGACCGTTACCGGTTCGGGCGTCATGGGTGGTAACGCGAATGGCACGCAGCTTGGCACGGCGCAGGGGGCCGCGGGCCAGGCGGAAACTGTTCAGTCCGGGGCGACGCTTTCCGTGGCGGGTGTACCCGGCCAGGCGGGCGGCGTGCAGCCGGTGCTGGGCGCCGTCCGTACCGCAGTCGCCACGGCGGCTGGCCAGACGGCCCGTCCGCAGACGCTCGGTGCGGCGTCGGGCGGTATCCCCAACCTCACGCTGCCCGGCAACGGACTGTACACGCTGCATCCTGCGCCGGCCCAGCCGTATCTGGTCGCCACCGATCCGCGCTTCACGCAGTACAACAACTTCATTTCGAGCGACTACATGCTGGACGCGCTCGATCTCGATCCGTCGAAGGTCCAGAAGCGGCTGGGCGACGGCGCCTACGAAGAAAAGCTCGTGCGCGATCAGGTGACGCAGCTCACGGGCCGCACCTTCCTCACCGGCTACTCGGACAACATGGACGAGTACAAGTCACTGATGAACGCCGGCGTCGCTTATTCGAAGGCGTTCGGCCTGACACCGGGCATCGGTCTGACCGATGCACAGATGCAGCAGCTCACGACCGACATGGTGTGGCTCGTCTCGCAGGACGTGACGCTGCCCGACGGCACGCACCAGTCGGTGCTCGTGCCGAAGCTGTATCTGGCTGAGGCGAACGCGGTCGATCTGCAGCATACGGGCGCGCTCGTTGCGGGCAACACGGTGAGCCTCCACGCAACGGGCGATGTGAACAACACCGGCCACATCGTCAGTGACGTGGCGACGCAGATACTCGGCAACACCATCGTCAATAGCGGCGTGATCGGCAGCGCGGGAACCACCACGGTCGCTGCCGTGGAGGACGTGCGCAATGTCGGCGGCCGCATTGGCGGTGGCGATGTGGTCGTGCAGGCAGGCCGCGACGTGGTGAACGAGACGCAGACCATCGGCGTGACGCGATCGCTGCGCGACGGCGATCTCACCTCGACGGTGACGGGCACCGGCGTGGGCTCCGTTGCATCGATCAGCGCAACGGGCAGCGTGGCCGTGCTCGCGGGGCGTGACCTGACGATGATGGCTGCGAATGTGCAGGCGGGCACTAATGCATTGATTGGCGCCGGGCGCGACATTAACGTTGGCACGATGGCGTTGAAGGCAACGCAGGACGTCGGTACCGCCGATGGGCTGAACGGCGGTCACGACGTCGTGACGAAGAACGCAGGTAGCACGATCACGGCGGGCGGAAGCCTGACGACGGTGTCGGGCCACGATACGACGATTACCGACGCGACCGTCAAAACCGGTGGAGATGTGTCCATTATCGCTGGCAACAATCTGACCGTGACGGCAGCGAAGGATACGCACACGCACAGCGAACAGTCCCTGGGTGGAAGTCTCTCGCATCACACCAGCTCGTCGTATGACGAAGCGGCCCAGGGCAGCGACATCAATGCTTCAGGGGAAGCAGTGCTCGCAGCCGGGCAGTCGTCTGCGGTCAGCGAAGCGCTTGGCAGGTATGGCATCAGCACGGTAACACCTGCCGGGAGTGCGAACGCCGGAAATCTCTCGGTGCTGGGTTCCAGCGTGACGACGGGTTCGACGGCAGCAGACGGTTCGGTGACGGGCGGAGGGCTGAAGCTCGTCGCAACCGGGGATGTGAACATCGGCGCAGTCACTGAGACACACGATGCGCAGAGCTGGTCTCATACCGATCACTCGGGGTTCATGTCGAGCGACCAGACCACCGACCAGAAGTCTTCGCATCAGGTGAATTCGGTCGGCTCGACCGTGGCGGGCGACACCGTGAGCGCGGTTGCGGGTCACGATCTCGTGATCGCTGGCTCGACGGTCGCGTCGACGAATGACATGGCGCTGTCGGCCGGGCATGATCTGACAGTCACGACGACACAGGACACGAGCCAGAGCAGTCACTTCCACGAGGAACAGAAGTCGGGTCTGGGCGGCACGGGTGGAGCAGGTATCTCGTATGGCAGCAACGATACGAAGGAGACCACGCACGACAGCTCGGTGACGCAGAACAGCAGTCTGGTGGGTAGCACGAACGGCAGCGTCACGATGACGGCGGGCAACAACCTGCATATCACCGGCAGCGATGTGATCGCGGCGCAGGATGTGACGGGCAAGGCGGCCAATGTCGCGATCGATGCGACGACTGGCACGAGTCATCATGACGATACGCAGGAGACGAAGACGAGCGGCTTCACGCTCGGGATGGGCGGCAGTGTCGGCGATGCGATCAACAGTGCGATACAGCAGACCCAGGCGGCGAGCAACAGCCAGGATGGACGAGCGAAGGCCCTGCACGCGATTGCCGCCGTCGGCAACGCCGGCAGCGCAGTTGGGTCGCTTGCCGGCGGCGGCGCCCCGGACGTCAGCGTGCAGTTGAGCTATGGCACAAGCCAGTCAAAAAACACCTTCACAGAAGATCAGACGACGCAGACCGGCTCGACGGTGAAGGCTGGCGGCACGGCGTCGTTCATTGCGACGGGGGGCGGTGACCAGAGCGGCCAGGCTGGAAATGGCAACGTGACGATTGCCGGTTCCGACGTGACTGCGAACAATGTCGTGCTCAACGCCAGGAACCAGGTCAACCTGGTCAATACGACGAATACCGATACGACGCGCAGCACGAACGAGTCGAGTAGTGCGAGCGTGGGCGTTTCATATGGTACCAAGGGCTTTGGCGTGTCGGCGTCGATGAGCAAGGCGCATGGCGATGCGAATTCGGATGTCGTGACGCAGAACAATACGCACGTCACTGCCAGGAACAACCTCTCGATCGTCTCGGGTGGCGACACGAACATCGTCGGCTCGGATGTGAGCGGCAACCACGTGTCGGCCAACGTTGGCGGCAATCTGAACATCGCGAGCGTGCAGGACACCACGGTGAGCAGTGCGCACCAGTCGAGCACGAGCGGCGGATTCAGCATCAGCCAGGGCGGTGGCAGCGCAAGCTTTAGCAGCCAGCACGGCAGCGCGAACGGCAACTATGCGACGGTGACTGAGCAGGCCGGGATTCAGGCGGGTTCCGGCGGTTTCGATATCACCGTGAAGGGCAATACGGACCTGAAGGGCGCGTACATCGCCAGTGATGCCGATCCGTCGAAGAACACACTAACCACGGGCACGCTGACTTATTCGGACATCCAGAATCATTCGGATTACAGCTCGTCGACAAGCGGCTTCAGCGCGGGCACGTCAGGCGTCATGCCGATGATTGGTCAGTCCGAGAGCGGCCATTCGAGCGCCACGACGAAGAGTGGCGTGAGTCAGGGTGCTATCACGATAACCAGCACGGCTGACCAAAAGCAGGAAGTCGCGAGCCTGAACCGCGACACGTCGAACCTGAATGGTACGGTGTCGAAGCTGCCTGACGTGAACACGGTGCTTGGCAATCAGATTGATGTGATGAACGCGGCCACTGCGGCAGGGGAAGCGGTCGCGAAGGACGTCGGTACGTACGCCGACTACAAGCACAATGCCGTGCTTGACGGCGAGAAGGCGGCGAATGCGCTTGGCGACACTGATGCAGCGGCGCAGTACAAGCAAGACGCAGCAGACTGGGCGGAAGGGGGCGCGGATCGAGTTGCCATGCACATCGTAGCGGGCGCCGTGCTTGGTGGACTCGGTGGTGGCAGCTTTGGCAGTGCGCTTGGTGGCGCGGTCGGCGCTGGCGTTTCGGCTGCACTCGCGCCAGCACTGAACGAACTGAGCAGCTCGATTGCAAATGCCGATCTGACTGGCAGCGCTACGGCTGACCGGATGCTCGGGCAGATCGTTTCGAACGCGGTGGCGGGCGCCGCGGGCGCGGCCGTTGGAGGCAACGCGGGCGCTTTTACTGCGTCGAATGCTGACATGTACAACCGGCAGTTACATCCGACGGAGACGCAGAAGCTCAAGCAACTGCAGCAGGGCCAAAGTCCCGATGAGCAATACAGGCTTGCCGCAGCGGAATGCGCGCTGGTTCACTGCGCGGATGGGGTGCCCGCCAGCGACCCGAACAAGGTCATTCTGCAGCAGATGCAGGACGCAGGCCAGAAGCTCACTAATGAGCAGAACCTGCTCAAAAACGCGGGCGCGTTCGATGGTTACGGCAAAGTCGATACGATCGTTGATTGGGCGGACAGGAATCAGGTGTCCAATCGCGCGGTCGGCGCTGTGCAAGGCGTCGGCAGCGCTGTAGCGGCTGCTGGCGCGATCGGTGCAGGGTGCGCAACGGTAGTTGCGTGCAGTCTTGGGGCCACTGTGGCGGTCACGAGTCTGGATTGGTCGAAGGCCGGATTCACGCAGATGGTGACCGGCGACGTCACGCCGACCTACGGACAACAGGCACTTCAAAGCTTGGGCTTGAGTCCGCAAGCGGCTGCGTTGGCATACACAGGGCTAAGCCTCGGAGCAGCGGGTGGTGCTGCACTTGCAAACAATTCTGTTCAAGTAACTTCAAACCCTTCGAGTACTTCGAACGCAGCGCGTGCAAGCAACAATTTCCATCGTGACGACAATCTGACAACTGGGTTGGTGCCAGCCGATGCCGTTAATCAGCAATTCATTGATCAGGGCTATTCGGCGCCATTCACGCGAGGCACAAATGTCAATGTGAGTACGGCAGGTACCGGAGCACCTGCGAACATGGTTGTGACGAATGGGCAAGCCTCCGCTATCGCAGCCGGAAAGCCCGCGGTAGGTGCTTTTTCGACGCCTGATGTGGTACCGAATCAACAGTACGTACGCGATACCTTGGCGGTTACCCCAGCAATGAAGCCCGACGTTTCGATGGTTCAACCAGTACAAACTACGGGTAAGCCGATGGTTACGGTTGAAGGCCAGATTGCTCCTCAGACACCTGCCAATCAGTTTCCTGGCGGGGGTAATCAAACGTTCTATGATTATCCAGCTGGCGGCACGCGAACTGATTACGTGAGACCAGTCGGTCCGGCACAGCCGCTACCAAAATGAACTCGTACCAACAGAACACTATTCGGTGAGAAATGGACATGTTGAACATCGCTGACGATGGTACATCGATTAGTTGGTTCGATGCGGTATCCGGCCGCGGATGGACGGCGCGAACGCCGTCTCTTTCGGAATGGCAGATCCATTTTCATGGAAATCAGACTGAAGAATCGCTCGCGAGAGGACAATTTATGTGGGTAAACGGATTGAGTGACGAAGAAGTGACTGTCGTTTTCTCGCCGTATAGGGGCCTAGATTTCAACCTGATTTATTCCATCCTGTCAGGGAAACTACTGAAAATTGAGGAAGCGCGATGACGCGCGATTTGTCGTTCATCACCTTTGCTTTAGCGACAGGTGGCATCGTCGCCCTCACGGCCGGTTGTACACCCGCGCATTACGTCACAACTGCGGCTCCGGACTACAAGCCGCAAGTTTCGGCTCGTGTGCGTATCCAGTCGGGCAATGATCTGCAAACCGCTTCGTTCAGAGTAGGTGCGTGCTACTCGAATGGTTGGCAGGACGACCCGCAACGGGTCAGCGTTGATGACGGCTTCTGGGCACGCTACAAATACTCGTCACGCAGCGTTGTGATTGGCATGCCACAGAGCCCTCGACGATGGATGCGGATTGAGGGTCTGCGTTTCAAGGACATGATCCGGGAATACGTGGTTCCGGCCGGACAGCCGATGACGTTATCGCTGAGTACAGCCGGGGACGCAGGCAGCAGCAAGTACGGCGGATATTCGTGGTCCTGCAAACCGCACGAGATGTCCTTCACGCCGATCGCCGGGCAGGATTACGACGTGTATCTGGCTCTGCAGGATGAAGGTCGCAAGTCATATGGCTGTTCGATTGAGGTTCGCCATATCGATGCCAGCGGACGGGACGAACCTGTGCAAACGCAATACGCACCTAAATGTCCATCATCCGACGCAGAGACCGCGACAAGACGGGGGCCGTAATAAGCGGCAGGCAGTCAGATCAATAATAACCAGTAGCGAAAAAGACCAATGCAGTACTCACGCGTTGCAATAACACTGTCGGCAGGACTGACGCTGACAGCTTTCGGTGTTTCGGCGCAAACGCCGACGCCAGCCGACATCGCTAACGCGGCCCGCACCGGCGTGCAGCAGGATCAGCGCAACGAACAACAGCGCGAGGCGGACGAGCGCGAGCGCACGGTCAACGCACCGGCAGTGCGCTCGACCGCGCCTGCGGCCGGAGCATACCCAGACCTGCCCACCGAACAGCCATGTTTTCGCGTCAACCGCTTCACACTCGATGTGCCGTCGGTGTTGCCCGAAGCCGTCCGTGCGCAAGGCGCGTCTGCATTACCGCAGGACCGCTTCGCCTTCGCACGTGAATGGCTTTCGCACTACAGCGGCGCGTGTATCGGCAGGCAGGGAGTTGAACTCATCGTCAAGGGCGTGTCGCAACTGATCCTCAGCCGCGGCTACATCACCACACGCGTGCTTGTCCCTGAACAGGACCTGTCAGGTGGCGAACTGAAACTCACCCTTGTGCCCGGCGTGATCCGTCAACTGCGCTTCGCCGACCCCGCCACGTGCGGCACATGGAAATCGGCCTTTCCCACACGCGGCGGCGACCTGCTGAACCTGCGCGATCTTGAACAGGGTCTCGAGCAGATGAAGCGCGTGGCAAGCCAGGACGTCGAAATGCAGATCGAACCCAGCGATGCGCCGGGCGAGAGCGACGTGGTGATCACCGTGAAGCGCACAAAGCCGTGGACCGTTATAGCTTCAATCGACAACTCCGGCACGCGCGCAACAGGCAAGCTGCAAGGCAATCTCTCTGTCGGTTTCGACAATCCGCTGGGACTGAACGACATGCTCAACGTCGGCGCGAGCCAGGACCTCGAGTTGGGCGACAAGCGGCTCGGCTCGCACGGCTGGAACGCGTTCTATTCGATTCCATACGGATACTGGACGGCGACGATTTCCGGCAACACCAGCACGTATTACCAGCAGATCGCGGGCGCCAACCAGACATTCGTGTCGAGCGGCAATTCGCAGAATCTTGATTTCAGGCTCCAGCGTGTGATCCATCGCGGCCAGAACGATGTATCCGGACTGCAGTTCCGGCTCACGAAGCGCTTCGGTGCGAACTTCATCGACGACACGGAGATTCCACAGCAGCGGCGCGACAACACCTTCATCGAAGCCGGGCTGACCAACCGCCATTACTACGGCGCAGCACAGTTCGACGGTAGCCTCGTCTATCGTCAGGGCATCGGCTGGCTGGGCGCGACGCCCGATACCTCGGCGCAGACGGGTGGTCCGACGTACCGCTTTCATATGGCCGTGCTGGACGCCAACCTGTCAGTGCCGTTTGTGATTGCAAAGCAGAACCTGCGCTATGTGACGACGTTGCATGGGCAATTCACGAACGACACGCTGTTCTTTATCGACGACTTGACGATCGGAAGCCGCTATACGGTGCGCGGATTCGATGGCGAGACGCTGCTCGCAGGCGAGCGTGGTTTCTACTGGCGCAACGAACTGCAAATGCCTATTGGACAGACGGGGCAGTCCGTCTACGCAGGGATCGACTATGGCCATGTGTACGGCGCGAGCGCTGCGTTTCTCGCCGGGACGCAACTCGCGGGTGCTGTCGTCGGCTTGCGCGGCAGTGTATCGAGCCGTTTCGGCACGTACTCGTACGATCTCTTCGCCGGGACGCCCATCTATAAGCCAGCTACCTTCGATACGGCACGCGTCACATTCGGATTTCAGATGACTGCACAGTTCTGACGGATTGCCGGCCGCCACTGCAGCATTGGCAAACCAGTTTTCTCTTATCAACTTCAACCAACATCTCATGAAACGTCTACTCTTCGTCAGCCTTTGCCTGTCAGCCACTGCCGCCGTCGCAGCGCCCCCGGTGCTGCTGGAAACCCCCGTTACCTACGCGCCTGACGCCAGCGTGGTCGAGCAGGTCAGAAACGAATGCCATATTGAAGACATGCTCACGCGCCATGTGGGCGATGTGCTTCGTAAGCTCAACAAGGGTGGCGATGGCACCGTTGCATCGCAGGCCGGCTCAAGCGATGCGAGGATCCTCCGGTTGCAGATCACGCACGTAATGGGCGTTGGCGGCGGCGCGTGGAGCGGACCCAAGGCGACCACGGTGTCCGCGGATTTGCTCGAGGGCGAGAAGGTTGTCCGTCACGCCAGGATCAATCGCTGGTCAGTAGGTGGTGTGTGGGGCGGGTTCAAGGGAACCTGTTCAATCCTCGATCGCACGACTGTTTTCATCGCAAAGGATCTCTATCGCTGGGTGCGTGACCCGTCGTACGAGATCCGAGAAGAAGACCCACCGAAGGAGGCTTCCGCGCCGACAGCTCAGACCGAGCCGCAAAAGGTGGAATAGCCGGGCGTCCCGTAACCGAAGGCACCTAGAGATTTCCGACCGACCCGAGCGCGAGGTGTGTTCAATTGCAGCCGTCCAGGAGACTTTTGGGGGACCATAGTGGACCTATCGCAGAGATCGGTAGTGCCCTCAACGTCGGATCGGCAAGGGACCATGCATCGCTTCGCGCCTTGGTCGCGGCGAATCATTACAATGCGGTCCGGACGGGGTTAAGGTGACGGACAATGAAACGAGATCTCATCCCTCGATAAGCCGCCGTCTGTCACACCGGACTGCCCCATATTAGCTCATCACGACCGCTCCGAATGATTGAAAAACTCTCAGACTATCCAGCATTCGAAAAACTTGCAGAGGCACTGTGGCGGCGGGAATCTCGGCAACATGGAGCTGCAATCATGGTTGGCGCGGGGTTCAGTCGTGCCGCGTCGAGGCATGCAGATGGGGTGACGAAGCCGCCGCTGTGGCGAGATTTCGCAAAGTCTCTGGCGGCGCAATTGGATCCGTCTGATTCGGACTTACCTTTCTCGGATCCGTTGCGGCTCGCCGAGCAATATCGGTCTTACTTTGGCGACGCCGCTTTACATGACCTGATTCGAGCACAAATTCATGACGGAGCTCTGCACATCGGTTCGCTTCACGAAGACCTATTGCGCTTGCCGTGGTCCGAAGTATTGACAACGAACTGGGACACGCTGCTTGAGCGAGCGTCGGAATCCCTTCATGAACGGGCATATAGCGTCGTTTCCCGGGAATCCGACCTGGCGCGCATGCGGTCGCCACGGATTGTCAAGCTTCACGGCACCATCGGTGTGACGGATCAGTATATCGTGGCGCAGGAAGACTATCGCAGGTATCCGGAGAAATACGCTGCGTTTGTGAATTTTGCACGGCAGGTGTTTATCGAGAACGAACTTTGCCTTCTTGGATTCTCCGGAGACGATCCAAATTTCATCCAGTGGGCGGGGTGGGTTCGGGATAGACTCGGAAATCTTGCTCGCAGAATATACCTGGTCGGAGCATTCAATCTGCCCGCGTCTGCAAGGAGATTCCTCGAGTCAATCAACGTCGCCGCGATTGACCTCTGGGACGCTGTGGCGGAGATCGACGACCACAACCTCAAACATCAGCGGGCAACCGAGCTTTTCCTGCAAGCGCTGCAGCGACACAAGCCAAAAGAAGAATACGAATGGACACCCACGCGGTTAAAGCGACAGCATGCGGGGAATGACGAGAACGTGCGTATGTACAAGGAGCCGGCGTTTGGCGCCTTGCTTCTCAAAGGCCACCTCGAGACGCTCGCACGAGACAGAGAGACATATCCCGGGTGGCTGACGTGCCCGCCCGATATTCGCTGGCTTTTGAAAAGCCAGATTAGTTCACCGTTTCCAAACGTCGATATCATTGCATCGCTTGATGGGGCTTCTCGCGCGACGTTGCTCTATGAAATTGCATGGAGGCACGACACAGCATGGGAACCGGTGCCTCCGTGGCTGCGTAAAGAATTCAACGCTGTTGCAGACCCCGCGCTTCCGTGTGGAATCTCAAAACGGCAGCAGCTTGAGATGGCGCTGTTTCTGGCGAAGCTGGCGAGACGCGACAATGATTCCGTTGAGTTCGAGAAATGGGCTGCAGTTATCTCAGAGCATGCGATTCATTTTCCGGATTCCCGCGCTGAGATCGCCTATCAGCGAGCGGTGCTGGCACTTGAACGGTTGGACTATGCGTCCGTCCCGTCCCTGGTCGACGCCATACGTGGAGAAGATCCAGTGTGGAAGCTCAAACGCGCGTCAATACTGTGCGAACTCCTCCAATATGAAGAAGGCGACCGGCTGATATCGAACGCCTATAAGCAATTGCTAGAGCAGAGCCGTCAGGCACCCAACTCGGTCCGTGTGCGTTCGCGACTGGCTTGGGCGAGGTGGCTGTTTGTGAATTCCGACCGTTCTAGGCGTGACCAGCGTGTCGACGGCTCGGTTGGCAAAGAGTGGAGATGCGACCCAATCGATCAGTTCGACCACGTCAACGACGAAATCGCAGGGCAACGTGAGCGATTTCTAAAGCGCGCCTATTCGGTCGAACCCCTCTTCCCGACAGGACACTACCAAGACAACGCATCCGACGGTGCCGATGTGGATGCTCCGACGAGCTATGTGCTGACGTGCCTTGCTGATGCGGTTGGTCTTCCGCTTCGCCTGAAAGATGTGGACATTCTCGCGCGCGATGTGCGGGGGATAATCACATCGACGCCGTCTTCGAATTCCATGAGTCGGTTTGTAATGGCGATCAGGTCAGCAGGAAGCGACTCGAACGAGGTCGTCAAGCAAGTCTTTTCACGTATTGCATTGGCTCGGTACGAGAGGGAGACAGTTGAGGATCTTGCGACTCGAATTGAGGCTGCGATAGGGTTCTGGCGGTCCAGGACAATATCTGGCCTTCACGGCTCCCCATCGCAAGCCAGCCGCCTCCTTCGCGTGTTGATGGAGGTGCTGGCGCGGATCACAGTCCGGTTACCGGTCTCGCGAGCTGTGGATACATTCAGGCTCGGGTTGAGTCTCGCGAACGATCCCTCGCTCCGGGACTTTCCCCTGTTTGAAGCGATGGGCCACCTGCTTGAGTATCCACTTAAATGTATTCCTGAAGAGCAACGAGGCGAATTGCTAGTCGACGTGCTTTCGTTCCCGCTTGCGAATGAAATGGGATTTGACGACATTCGTCGCGACTATCGCTGGCCAAACCCTGTGATTGAAGATGTGTTTGCGAGAATTCCAGGTCCGCGTCTGGACGCGCGTATCCAGGAGCTTATTGTCCATGCGAGACAAGGTTCGCCAGCACAGACAGCGACGCTATTGCGCCTGCTCCCGCTGGTCCAGGGCGGCATTCTTACGTCCGCTGAACTGAAGGGCCTCGCGTCTGCAGTTTGGGGAGAAGATTGCGATTACCAAAGCCTGCCAGATACGGGTCTGTTCTTGAACGCATTGCACGTCCTACCTGCCCCTGACAAGGATGCGGCGACCGAGGTACTGGCACGTACATTGTTCGACGTCAACGCCGAACCTTTCCTAACTCGTGCCCATCTGTTGGCAGTCTCGGGTGTAGCAGATAGAAAGGGCAGTCCACTATTGCCGACGCCGGAGCAGGCAATTGCATGTTTTGACCGGATTGTCTCTTGGAGGCCGGTTGTCAGCCATGGTTCAGACGATGCAGAGCGGCGTGAGCAGGATAGCCTGATCGCTGCAATGGGCGAGGTGCTTACTTTTTCGGTTGTCCCGGCTCTATCGAAGGAGAGCCGCAATCACACCAGATACGAGCGGCTGTTGTCATTCCAGCAAGAGCTCTACGTGTCGGAAGCTATGGGTGCGTTTCCGTATTTTTGTCATTTGGGCGACGACGTCATTGAAGAAATCGAAAGCAGAATCGTCAAGGGTCTCCAGGCGCGGGAGTCAAGTGCAGTAGGTTGGGCCGCCCATGCTTTGCATACGTGGCGTGGGCTTGCCGCTTCGGGCTCGGTACCTGCGCCACACGAACGTCTCGTGGCGCGGATGGTCTATCTCATAGAGGCGGGCAAAGAGGTCGGATTACACTCTCTGTTGTGGTACGTCCATGAAATGCTCAACGTGGGAGGGCTTCCAGATAGTCTCATCGAGGTGCTCGGTGAATCCATAGCCCATATTTTTGATGAAGCGGACTATGCCAACGTCGATCCTGCCGGCCAGGAGGCTGTAACCGCGCCCATCGTGCGGTGCAATTGCGCCACCGTCGCTGGCGACCTCATGGCTGTTTCGCCAAGCGACGCGTTATCCCGGTTGATAGATAAAGCGAAGCAAGATCCGCTTCCGGAGGTACGGTTTGCCGTACTGAATCCTTCTCTGGCAGGCAACTGACGATATTGGGGAGGCGGATATGGCCGAAACGGACAATTTTGATGACATCTCGGCCGAGCGGTTTGCCCGGAAAGGTAGCCGTGAAGTTCACGTCTCCGAGTTATTGAAGTTTGAAAGGAGCGAACGGATACCACTGCTTGATCCGATGATTGACACGTTGCCATACGGAGACATGGCATGGTCCGCGTTCGAGAAACTTTGTGCACACCTGCTGAAAGAATCGGAAGACCTGCACATCCTGCAAGCATTTCAGTATGGGGAGCAGGGCGACGAGCAGGATGAGATTGATATCCTGGCAAGGCGGCCGGGTAGCACGAGCTTCGTGATGGCGCAGTGCAAGCGTGTCAAGACAATATCGCCATCGCTTCTTTCCGGTTGGCTTGCGGGCTTTCGGGCGAGTACGTCGGCGAAACGTTGCGAGACTTACCTCTTGTGTGTTGCATCAAGGGTAACGAAGCCAGGTGTTGTTAATCAATGGAATCAATTTGCAGTCGCGCTGGAGCAAGAGGACAAGATTCACGCTGAACTTTGGGATGCGGCCGAACTGGATCAACGACTGCGTGTTTTGCCAGGAGTTGTCAGTCGGTTTTTCGGTGTGGACTATGCACGGCGATTTTGCCAGTTCGAGCTTTCCCAAGATGACTTCCCCGCACAGTTTGCGACCGAGGATGAGTACCTTTTCGATGACCAGCTAACGCTTCAGAACAGAACCGTTCACGCGAGCATTTCGCTGCCCAGCAAACGGTATCCGTACTGCGGTGCCATTCTTTCGTTTGCAAGAAAAGACCTTACTGGCATTTCGTTCTCGGTTACGTGCAAAGAATTTGTTGGGTGGATGCAGTGGAGGAACTGTGCTCCCAACGAAGATGAGCGACCGTACGCGCGACAACCTACAGTTAGCGCGGGCAAGTTTGTACTTGCTGCGGGCGGGGTCCGACTGACGCTCGGGGACGAGGAGATTGAGCATCTCGATTGGATTCTGCGGCGTGCTTGGCCCCGTTTTCTCGAGGCGTCTCAGCAGCTCGACAGAACGTGGCGGTTCTTGCGATTTCCGAGATTCCGCGACACGGAAGTGGGTTTCTCCGTGATGAGGGCAAGCCGGCAGACATGGGCTCATATCCTGGAGTTCGCGCGCGCTTTTGATTTCGCCAACGGGACGACCGACAGGCATGTATTCGACGCGTCCAGCGGGATGCTAAAAGTCTATACCGAACATCCTCGAGGAGATCTGGCCGAAGGATACCATCTGCTGTTAAGAGCGGTTTCCGAACCCGGTGTGACTTTGCCATGGGAGGGCGACGTCATATTGGTATGGGAGCCTCCACATGGTATCGCTCAGTGTTCTGAGCGTGTAGGCCCTGAACATATGTGGGATGCGGAGTTCACGCATGACTGGATTCTTAATGTCATGTCGAAATGGGTGCATGAGTGGCTAGCGAAGCGAACCGTACACAACACCCGACTGCGATCGCTTTTTGTAGAGAAGCAGCAAAACTTCGCGTGTGATCTGACCTCTCTTCCCATACTGTCAAGGAGAAATATCGGCGCGGTCGCGACCGTAGCTGATCTCCGAGACTGGGTCAGGTACTACCAGGCGTATTTCCACTGTTACCGAGGTGCACCGATTCCGCAAAAGACGGTGTGTGATGTCCTACATCTGGTGGCTCGACATTTAAGGCATGCAGATAGCGACGGCTTGAAGTTCATCAGAATGAGGCTGCATCTAGGCGACCGCGACCTCGCGCAGGATATCGAGAGGCTTATAACCTTGTCAGAGGATGCTTTCATAGAACGCCGGTTGAACCTCGATTCAGCGCTTCGATGCCTCCTCATAATCATGGAAAAGGAACCTGATCTTCCGCGCTCGGAACTGGATCACGCATCAGATAGTTTGCGCGCTGTCTCAGGTCGTGTGCGCGAGGACCTTCTGTGTTCGGCATTTTCAATGGCTGGCTTGGCAGGGTAGTAAGCGCTTGTTCATGGATTCGATGACGAATCAAGGGAATGAGAAGTGGTCGGGGGACACAATACCGTATGACGGGGCCGCGGGGATAGCAGGCGCTGCTGCGGGTGCATTTAGGGAATTGACCTGCGTAACGAGCGGCGGAGGGTGGGCGCGCTACACGCTGACCTGCTTAAGCCCCAACCGAGACTGCAGGAGCGCGACCGTGGCGCCTGGCTAGACACCAGACGTTCAGCAGGCGATTTCCTATCAATCAAACGAGAGGGCCTCCAGTTTTGCGTCTTCAGCAATCCACTCTTCGTCCAACTGCTCGTGCTCCGTCTTCGAAATGATGTTGCTGCCGACGGAGTGCGCCAGGGGACTGGTCCGATGTGCGAGCGTCCTCATGACGCAAACGTTTGCACGTCAGGTCATCAAATCAGTCGAAATGACCGCTTAGTTCAATCGATGCTAATGGCATAAAATTGTTATTTAAAATCAATCTATCCGCCTCTTCGTGGCACAAGATGTTGTGTCCGTTCCAAAAATCGTGGAATATCTAGTAAGTTTTTCTGGTATGATTTTGCCAATCGTCCGGTAAAAATTGCTGTGAACCGTGACCCTCGCAAAGCTGTCACTGCGGGCAGGAAGGCATCGACAGAAGGGCGTCACTCGTTGTTCGCAGGAGTGAAGCCCTCGCGAGGCATCAACCAGTCCGGTGATAAATTCAGGATGTTTAATTAGGTGTGCAGAGTGTTTGCCATCATGAGGCGTGACGTTCAAAACCGAGAAGTTGAGAGAGGGCCAGAAAATGATTTCGAGTTTGGAGATTGATTTCCTGCCGGTCGGGGAGGGCGAACACAGCGGCGACGCAATCGCCGTCCGGTGGATTCAAAATGGCGTGGCCAAAGTTCTCGTCTACGATGGGGGCACCAAGGCATCGGGGCGCTTGTTGGTCGATCACGTCCGTTCCCACTATGGCACGACCTATGTTGACTACGTCGTCAACTCTCATCCGGACAACGACCACGCCAGTGGGTTGTCGCTGGTGCTCGAGGAGCTGACTGTCGGTGAGCTTTGGATGCATCAACCTTGGAACTACAGCGCTCAGATTTGCGATTACTTCCACGACGGTCGCATTACCAGTGAAAGTCTCACTAGACGGTTGCAGGAGAAAATGGCCGCCGCGTACGAGTTGGAAAAGCTGGCGGAAAAGAAGGGCATAAAAGTTTACGAGCCCTTCGCGGGTTCGGCGATTGGTATCTTCCGCGTCTTGTCTCCCACCAGTGACCGGTACGTCCATGAACTTGTGCCTGCGTTCGAGAAGTCTCCGGAACTGAAGAAATCGGAAAGTATCTTTGATTCGGCACTGTTCGGCTGGGTGAAGGAGGCCGCCCAGGCTTTCGTCGCAGAACTCTGGACTGGCGAGAGTTTGCCGGAGACTGTTACAACGTCGGCGGAAAACGAAAGCAGCGCGGTCCTCTTTGCAAAAATCGAGAATCACGGGGGGTACCTGCTAACTGGCGACGCCGGCCTAGATACCCTTCGTGCCAGCGCGGACTATGCGCGTTCCATCGGAATCGATCTGCCGAGTCAAGTCACGTTTGTACAGATTCCCCACCACGGTGGCCGTCACAACGTATCTACGGAAACACTTAATCTGCTCGTCGGACCGCCGTCGTCCGGGGAGACGACGAATGCAGCAAAGACTGCCTTTGTGTCGGCGTCTGAAAAGGCACCCACTCATCCGAAGAGAAAGGTTACGAACGCGTTCAAGCGTCGCGGTTTCCAGGTTTTTGCTACTAAAGGCAAGTCAATTCGACACGGCTTTAATCAACCGTACCGTATGAATTGGGGGCCTGCCGTGCAACTGCCCTTCTTCAGTGAGGTTGAGGCGTAGCTTTTCTGTACGAATAGGGAAAGCTCGGCGCCATGTTGCAGCATGGGTTGCCGAGCATCGGCGTTGCTCGTGCGGTTTTTTGTGCTGAAGCCAAGCCATAGCGTCGATGGCATTTTCGAAAAGATAACGTGGGAAATCATGGACGCACTACAGGCAGTGGCACAGGCAGCAACGTCTGGAAAGTCGCTGAAAACTCGAAATATGGTGTGGTTAATAGCCGTAGGAATCGTCGACGTCATCGTGCTGTTGATCATCGCGTTCCATAGACCGATCGATGACTTTACCGCTGACAAATCGATAGCGTTGCGTATAAGTTTGTCTGTCTTCCTGCCAGTTCCGATTCTGTTTCTTTCGTACCTCCTGTCGCACAAGGCCAAGGCTATCCTGGTGTTTTGGCGCGTCAACAATCCGATGCCGGGCTCACGAGCATTCTCGGTTCACGCGCCGAGCGATGTACGGATTGACTTGACAGCGCTAAAGAAAAATGTAGGGGAGTTTCCCGAGAGCGAGCGTGACCAGAACTCGATGTGGTATCGACTGTACAAGCTGGTCGAGAACGACATCACGGTGGTAGAGACTCATCAGAAGTATCTGATGTTTCGAGACATTGCAGCCATGTCGATATTGCTTGTTCCTGTCGCTCCTTCTGTGCTCTTCCTCTTTGGTAATAAGCCCTCAACCGCGGCTTGGTCTGCCGCGGTCTTCGGATTGCAGTATCTGATTACAGCCGTTGCCGCGCGTAATAGTGGCGTTCGCTTCGTACAAAACGTTCTCTGCATACACGCCACGAAGAAGGTGACCGCTTCGAAGCGGCCTTCAGCAAAGCGTCCGAAGGACGATGCCTGACGTCCTGAGGTTTGGGAGGCCGCTATAGGCTGGGTTGTGGTTTTCAGCTATTGCGCGTCGACGACCATGCGTGTCTGTCTGCCGAATCTGAGCCTGACCTTATCGCAGGGCGGAGCGGTTTCTCTCGTGATCACAATAAACAAGGGGAGTGTATGGGCAGCATCATTCTCGGACCAAAGATCCTTCCGGACCATCTTACCGAGCTGGCAGGCGGTAAGGCTGGCCTTGCAATGTCTATCGAGGAGATTTGCGACCATCTTTCGGGAACTAAATACGCAGATATTGTCCTCGCTGCCGAGGTCGATGGAGTGAGGCTGCGGTCCGAAGTGTATGAAGATCTGTTCTATCGCTTCATGTACCGCATCGGCTATATCGAAGACGAGTACCTGGGCCCATCAATTGAGATGGCCCAACAATTTCGGCAGTACAAAGAGGATCCTCAGAAGCTCGACTTCTATATGAGCGTGAGTGCAGTAATGTCGCACCTAATGAGAGAAGGGTATTCTCGTGGTGAGTCGATACCTGCTGATCCTAGGGCGGTCATCACAGCGATTGAGCAGGAGTTTGGCACTCCGGGTGCGAAGTTCGCGCTAGAGACATACGCTATTGTTCAAAAGGGCATAGATTTGGACCCCCATGCGGCGCTATTTCATAAGTGGGACGATGCACTCGAGTTGAAAGGGTTGTTCGATGGAACCAACAAGGATCCAGAGAAGGGACGGTTTATTGATCAGCGATACATTGACTACCTGTCCAACAATACTGATCGACTTGGCGACATGCACTGGCGAAAATTCGAGCAGCTAACTGCAGAGTTCTATGAGCGCGAAGGGTACAAGGTTGACCTAGGTCCGGGCAGTAACGATGATGGTGTGGATGTCCGTATCTGGCATCCCGACGCTGACCCAGCTGAAAGCCCGCTATGCATTGCTCAATGTAAGCGCATTCAGGAAAAAATCGACAAAGTCACCGTCAAGGGACTGCACGCCGATGTTGAGTTTGAGAAGGCGACTTACGGCGTCATCGTCACTACGTCGGAACTGAGTCCAGGAGCGAAGACGACTATTTCGGCGCGTGGCTATGCGATTAATGCCGTCGAGCGAGATGGCGTTAAGAACTGGCTTAAGAAGCTGCGGACACCTGGGACTGGAATCGTCCGTTAGCGAGTAGCCGCATCGTTTCAGATATGCTGCGTCAGCGCGTGCGATCAGGTCCAACGTGTCCGTCTCGCGCGATTCACAGTCTTACCTCAATGCGGTCGTTGACGGTGCGCGCTCACGCCTTTGCGTCGGGGCGATATAGCGCGTTCCTCATTCGGACCACGATCGGGCCGGTTCCAGCCGTTCAGCTAGCATGTTTGCGTGGCCGATCGAGCGGAGATTTCAGCCTCGTTACTGGCTGACGTTTTCATGATGACGCATCGCGCGTTGTCCTTCGCGCAATCGGTATCGGGCTGCATGCTGCGTGCGAGAGTGGAGCTCGTTCAGAACCCATCCTGGCCGATCCCGAGCAATGCCATAGCCATGAGGGCGAAGACGATGATCGTCATCGGTCCCCGCACGACGTCGCACGCACGTTTGATTCGAGAGCAATCTTTGCGGACGGCCGTTCTTTCACTTCGCCAGAGTCGGAAGCAGAAAACCTGGCAGAAAAATGCGCATCGGCGTAGATACGGCTATCAATATGGGCCGGTGCGGACTGGCGGCCCCCGCGCGTCGTTTGAAATCGCCGTTGGGACAGTCGATGTTCCGACACGTTCCCACACTGATACAGTTCGCAATTTTCGAAGCGAGCATCGATGCTATTAAACTTCGGGAGCCGCTGGCATCGTGAACTTCTGAAACTTGGAAAGGGACTAGCGGCCCTTGACGATCACAGTCGGCATCGCGTCCGATTCGTCGCGACGATGGTGCGTAACGGAACTGCGTTAGTACCATCGCGAGCGGCTCGAAAGTGGGTAATGTAGCAAGGCGCTGACGGACTGCGCCCTGCACTTGGCGGCTTCATCAAGCCGGCCGAACAAGAATCGCTTTCCCTCATACCGACGCTGCCCGCGCTCCTTCAAGAGAGTCACGGGCCGATGGGTGAGGGCGAGCATCTCATGTTTGCCAAGACGCGCTCTTGCATTCGTTATCCGAGGGTTTATACTAATACCCGTCTCCTCCATCTCTCCGTGATATGGATTCGGCCCGCTGACTTGCGGGCCTTTTCTTTTTTGCACGCTGATTCCCGTTAAAAAGTTGAAAGATCGGGCGTTGAAAAACAGTCCAATCCACTCCTCAAGTTTTGTCCTGCGGAGCCGTTAGCGCAGACATGTACAAAGAGATCGCTCGACGGATTGCAAGCGCTGCGCACCACGTTGCAGAGGATCTCGTCCGCGCTCACTTTGATTTGCCGGCTCCCGGTCAGGACCAGTTGTACAACCGCATCTACCTTGGCTTGCTCGAAGACTTCATCGGCCATGGAAACCTGGCTCAACTGCGGGCCGCTTTCGCCCGTCCGTAATACCTCTCCAGAAAAGATGAAACGCCTTGCTGGCCTTTCCGTTGTAGCTCTATTGACAGGGTGCACATCAGTCTCTGAAGTGACGCCGGCTGGCGACGGGCACTACACTTTGACAACGCAGGTGCGTGGCGGGATGACCCCGTGGGGTGAGGTGAAAGCATCAAGCTTGAAACGGGCGGACGACTACTGCAGAAAGTGGGGCATGCAGATGCACCAAATCGATATGCAGACGCACGGTGTCCGTGGCTGGACGCCGCAGGAGGCCGAACTGACATTCGCGCGCCTAGGAAGCCCGCAAGTTTGGGTCTGTTTGGCGCTGACGTACCCGGGCGGTGCAAACCCGGCTCATAGAGTTGTTGATTGGGCTGCCCGTATCGCGTTGCGCGGCGCATCCAGGAATATCAATTCTGACAGGCGCTTGCTCGTGAGCTGCAACAGCGCGCTGAGTGTTGGTGATGTCGTCCAACGTGTAAAAGTTTAGAAGAATGGGCGCGGGGAATAATCATGATTTATCAATGCGGTTCGTGCAGTAAAACGTCATTCGAAATCAACTGTCCGTGGTGCGCATCTGCGCCTACACAGGAAGATGGTCAGCGAGCGCCAGTGCAAAGACAGGTACCTCTCGACCCTTCCTTCTATCCCGAATTTCAGTATCAAACCAAAGGCTTTTTTAAGGATTTGCTTGGAAAAAAGAAAGAGCAAGCCCAGCTTAATGACCTGCTTCGCAGTGTTTTGCAAAAATATTCAGAACTCAAAAAACCGTACTTCGCGAATTTCTTTCATACCATGCGGCATGAGGGATCCGGATCAAACGATGCCTCCTCGCCGGGGCCGCGACTGAACGGTTCCTACTCGAATCGGGAATTGTTCCGTGAAGTATTGATCCGCAAAGGTTTCACGGAACTGGAAGAGCTCCCGCATTTGCTCGACAAACTCTTGTTCACGACAGGATTCAACGCTGCTTACTTGGGGTTCTCCAACGAAATTTCTCGGCATGTTGAAGGGTCGCTGCGTGACGTTTTGCGGTCGTGGATTGGAGAGGCAGGCACGAGCTTCCGGGACGACCTTAGTCTGTTTTTCTATTTTTTATGGAACAACGGTATTCGGCACCCAGAGCTGCAGTATGCGGAGCAGGCCGTTTCAACGTACGGAACTCCGCTGTTGCCCTGGGACACCGTTCAAGCCTGGCTGCGGACCTGTGAACAGATTCACTTCGATATTCTTGTTGAGCGTCTTGCAACCAAGCTGGAGCACTTTGACCCGAACCGGTTCGTTACTATGTATCACGTCGATGCGATGAATGGATATGACTTCGAGAAATTTTTGGCAGAGATCTTCCAGACAGCTGGCTACGACGTCGAGGGAACGAAACTAAGTGGTGATCAAGGCGCCGACCTTTTCGTTAGCAGGTTCGGGAAAAAGATCGTCATTCAAGCGAAAAATTACTCTGGAAGCGTTGGCAACGCCGCTGTCCAGGAAGCTATATCTGCCAAGAGCTTCTACGGCTGCGACGAGGCGATGGTCGTAACGAACTCGCATTTCACGCGGTCAGCGATAGAGCTCGCTGGTGCGGCGGCGGTTCGCCTGGTCGGTCGTCGTGACTTGCAGACCTATCTTGATGACTATAACCAACGGATAATCGAACAATTCCGCACACAAGCGGACAATGTCCAAGATACGAACGCCGCTGCTTTTACGGCAGGATGAGTACGCCTGACACCGCGGGGGCGCGAGGAACAACTCTTGGCGCCGGGCGCCACAGTGTTTGAGGCTCAACATCGCACTCATCCAATGTGCCTACGCTTTGCATCTGCCACGGGTCTTCACGCTTGCTCGAGCGCAAGGGATGAACGCGTTTGTAGGGCTCCCTCGGAGACACGCGGTTGGGAAAATCGCCCCTTCTTGGCTAGCGGTGTGCTGGCTGCACGGCCGCTAGTCGGCTGCCAGCAAACGGATCTTGACTCCAACCCACCTTCAGGCCTGCCTCGGTCGTCGCCGCTTCCGCGCGCGCGACGGCAAAGTGCTCCATTGATTGCCCTGCGCTTATGGCCTGCTTGAGCCATTGAGGCATCTCCCCCTCGCCCGACCAGATTTCTCCGGTCGCACTTCGGTATCGGGCAGCCTTCTGTCTAACCTGGTCCTCCGCAAGCGCGGCTGCAAGGTCATCAAGCTCAATGCCGACTTCTGCCATCCTGCGGCGTAGGTAGGCGACCATACTGTCGCGCTTTCTCTCATCCATGAATTTCCCCGTTTTACGATTCGCCCCTGGCGCTTCTGAATCAGCGCAAGCGCCGTGCCTTGAGAATACCACTCCCGTTTCGGTATTGCTGATATGGTCTTTCGCTCTATGGCCTATTCGCACTGTTATGTGGCATAGTGCCGCCATTACTAACGATAGGGGGAAATATAAAAATGGCAACACTTCAGAAGGTTCAGGCACAAATCGCAAAGCTCCAGGCTCAAGCTGAAGCACTGGTTGTAAAGCAGTCGTCCGGCGTAATCGCGAAGATTCGCGACATCATGGACAAGCATGGTTTGACCACGGCTGACATCGAAGCGCACGTCGGCGGTTCCAAAAAACGTGGTCGAAAGCCGGGTGTTAAGGTCGCCGCCAAATCGGCAGCGTCGGCAGCAAAGTACCGTGACCCGAAGACTGGTGCTACCTGGACTGGGCATGGTCGTGCGCCCGCGTGGATCGCCAACGCAAAGGATCGTAGTAAATTTCTGACAGATGGAGCATCGGAAGCCCCGGTGACTGCTGTGAAGGCGGCCACCAAGGCCGGAAACTATGTTCGTGGGCCGCAGGCACCGAAGTATCGCGATCCGGCAACCGGGGCAACGTGGAGCGGGCGTGGTCGGGTTCCCGCATGGCTAGCCGGCGCCAAAGACCGGACGGCATTCCTGATTGCCGGCGCGGAAGAGGACAACGCAGAATCGAAAGCGGCAAAAAAAGCGCCTGCCAAGAAAGCTGCAGCTAAGAAAGTAGGTGCGAAGAAAGCGGCTGTCAAAAAGGGCACGGCCAAGAAGGTAGCTGCGAAGAAGGGCGCCGCGAAGAAGGTCGCGGCGAAAAAGAACACTGCACCGGCCAAGAAGGCACGTGCGAAGAAAATCGCGACAAAGAAAGTGACGGTGAAGAAGGCGGCCGCGAAGAAGTCGGTCGCGACTCCCGAAGCACTGGCGCAAGCGTCCGCGCCGACAAACACTGCCGCGGCTCAATCGACTGCCGCTTGATTGCTCCGGTAATGGCGAGCAGGGTGCCTTCATCCTGCTCGCATCAAGAGAACTGTGCTCGCCTTGAACCGGACACACTTCGGTAGCGGCAGTCGTGGTCTTCGCGCGTCAGGTTGTGATATTTTCCATCCGCTGTGCGAGCACTGACTCGCGGTACCAGCGAGCTACTGCGGTTCCGATTCGCTCGAACGGCTTTCCGGCGCGCGCGTTTTCTATACATCTCAGGACCTCCAGCGCCGCCTCACCGCATCGTTTGCCGTCCATTTGAGCGAACAGCAACTCTGTCATCTGCCCTTTGCGGCGATATTCGGCGCAAATCCAATCCGTTGCTGACGTCCGGTCGTCAGGGCGCGTATGCCTTGGCAGAGAGCCGAGCATTTCCGCGTTAGCTTCGTCGAAAGCGTTGAGTTCCAGCGCCTTTTCCAACTCATGCATCAGGCTCTTGAAACGGCGCGGGGCTTTGCGCCCACTGGGCTTCCAGTCAGGGAACACGCGCGCCACTGCGTCGACGACACACGTCAGACTGAGGTCTCGCCAGAACCGTGGATGCGGTTCGTAGACCGCTTCTACTGCCATTACCAGGTTTCCCACGTTCAACTGCGACTCGTTGAACTGACAGTCCGTCAGGTAGGCAACGAGTGCATCGACTGTCTTCGAATGAACGCCGTCGAGCGTCCTCACATCAATGCTGGTATCCATCATGGAAATCTCCGCCACCCAAGCCTGAATCAGAGTTTGGCAAGCCCAGCGTGCCGTTTCATCACGGCATCGCGGTATGCTTTCGCAACGATGGTCCCCGTGCGCTCGACGACCACGCCTCGCTTTGCCTCCTCCAGACAGTACAGAACGTCGAGCGCCTTCTCGCCGCAGCGATCGCCGTCCGGTCGTGCGAACTCGAGTTCCGCGGTCAGTCCCTTCCGCTCGAGTTCGGCGGAAATCCACGCGAATGCCGCAGAGGACGTCGTGGGGCGTTCTGCGACAGGCAGCGTCGACAACATTTCCGCATTCGCTTCATCGAATGCGTTAATTCGCAGGATCTTTCCCACCTCTTGGAAAAGCCTGTCTGCGCCTCCGTCCATCATCGCGGGCGCCGTTCGCCAGTTAGGCATGTACCGTGACATCGCATCCTGCAACACCGAGGGGCTGAGGTCTCGCCAGAACGTCGGATTAGGTTGATGGGCGTATTCAAGGGCGAGTGCGAGGTGCATCGACGTCAGATGCGATTCGTCGAAGCGGCAATCGGCCATGTAGGAGAGGAGCGCGTCGACCGTATCGGCGTGAACATCGACTGTGGTCGGAAGTTTGATATCTTGCTTGGTCATATGTCGTTACCTTGGTTAAATTTTCAGGCACGCCGAGCAGTGCTCTGACGAATGCCAGGTTGCAAGCTGTGCATCCGGCGATTAACGGTTGCAGATGCCTGGCTGTGGTATAGCCCGATAGGGAGTGGATGCGAGGCGCGAAATGAGCGCTTATTTCCAGCGAGATTTTTGAAGCCGGAAGAACTCGCTATCAGGCAGGGAGATTTCAGTCACGCGCTTGGCGCGCCGTCGTCTGAGCGAACGTGTCCAACGAGGCGCTACCGTTTCTTCCGCTATCCGCTCGAGCGCGGGGCTCAGGGGAGGGGGCAAATTGAGGCGATGGCATCCGCGGCGGTAGAGAAGCGACGTATCGCTGCGAGCTCGTCGCCGTCGTTGTCACCGTTTTCTGGTCGAGCGTATGCGAGAATACGGCGCGCCCAGGACCATCCTGGTGCCTGAGAACGCGCAGCGGAGGAGGGACTTTGACGGCAAAGCATGTGATTCCGGGACTGGTTGTCATGGGGCTCGCGTCGGCCGCGATGGCTGGCGGGCACTATGTAGAAGTGTGGAATCCACCAGAAGCGCGCGGCGCCGTGGTTGCCGAATTTACTTCGAGGCCTGGAGCAGTTACCCGCAATCTGAAAAAGCGGAAGCGCCCCGGCATCAACATCGCTTCTGCTCACAGTCGACACAAAGCTCCCGTGGCGGCGACTCCATCTGAGCAGCGCGCGTCGGCCGCGGCAGCGCCCACCTTTGACGATATCCCCCGGCAGATAACACCCGAAGGCAATGTGTTGCGCGTGAAAACTAACCAGGTTCCTGCAGGGGTCGTACGCTGATGCAGACAGAGCGTTACAAGGGCTTCGACCTTTGGGGACACGCAATTGAGCAGCAGCGTGACTCTTCCGAGAAGGCGTGCTACGGCGCCAGCGGAACGGTAACGCGCGCGGGGAAGTTGGCTGCGGCGTCAGACATGCTCGATGTGGTCGAGACTGACGAAGCAGCGCAACAGCTGGGGCTCGAATGGGCACGTGCGTGGGTCGATAGCCACGGCTGAATTTGTGGCACGCCTGCGACGACGGTTTGACAACTACCGCTTAACTGCTAGCTAGGTGCTCTGCGGAGCCGCCGAGCGGTAGAACACACTACTGCAAAGGGGTGATGGCGCACCACTTCATCTACAGCTTGCGTTCGTTGTAACGCGAACGCCATGATTCCAAGGCTTCGTTGACGGTGTCCATCGATTTGAGCATCTGGAACTCGGGCGAATTGAATAGGCCTTCGAGCGATTTGATGCAGTCATGGATAGCGGGTGTCATCGTGATGCTCTTGTCAAGAAAAGGCGATGCCGGATTTTCGAGACTGGCTCCTGCGGCAGCGAGAACGTGCTGAAGACGCGAATCGTCGGTGACGAGTGCTTCGGGCGCTGGAAACAATCGGAAGAGTTCCACGAGTGGGTCGTATGCCCAGTTCGCCGACGCAACGCTAAACAGGCGGAAACACAGGCAGCGGCATGCCCGGATATCCACCACGAACAGCAGTTGGGCATCTGCAACGCCAACGATTTTACCGGGCCATCTGGTAACGAACCAGGCACGGCTGCGATCATTCAGTGGCATCGAATCCCACGACCGAGGGCGGCGTTCCATGAGGTGCTCCATAGGCTCGAGGCTTGAGCGAACTCGATTCGACGGCAACCCAGCGCTGTTATTGGGCCGCTCTATCGGGAGGCTCCTTCCCGGCGTCGTTCATTTGCTGAGAGATCCTCGCAGAGACCCCTTTTTCTGATGTGTGACCATAGTAAGCCGGGGCAGCTACGTTGGCCATACCGAGGGATACGATCTGTTGCGAGTAGGCCAAATACCCCATTTAGCGCTATACGGATTTTCGGGGACGGCCGTGCGCGCGCCGGTGATGAGAGCCCCTGCTCGCTGAGGAACGTCGTTGCGAGCAACGAGCCAACGGTAGTAGTTACTAGATGAACCCAAAGTTGGGTGGCATAGCTCTGACACGTGCGCCTTCGCTTGCCAGGATGAGGTCGTCGAGGCAATACACGCGCTTGTTCTGCACTAGCTCGGTCACATCGAGAACACATTCGGCGTTGGGGGGAACGACCTCGAGCACAGCAACCGCGAAATTTCCGAACTCCGTGCAGAGGAGGGTAGGCTGCCGGAGGCTCTGCTGTCAGTAGGACTTCGACCATCCTCTGAGAAGCTGAATTCAGATCGTTCAACGCAGATCCCGGTCAACCCGCGCCGGATGAGCTGTTCCAACGCGCCCAGCCAGTCGTCCAAAGGCGCGGAGCTGATGAGCCCAGCGCGCTTCGGTGAACGCTTGGTGTGAGTGAACCCGGCGCCGCCCCGTATAGGCAGCCCGGATGAGCTGAGCGTTATTTCGATTAGCTCAAACGAGCGCGATTCTTCCGTCCTCGTTCGCAAGTATGAGGTCCTCGAAGCAGTACACGCAGTCGTTCTTCACGAGCTCCGTAACGTCTAGGACGCACTCAGCGTTCGCTGGGATGACCTCTAGCATTGCGACGGCAAGGTGTTCGAGCAGGGAACACGGGAAACCCCACAGATCGTGCCTGGGTCTTAGGTCCCAATGGCACGGATGCTGGTCGGTCAGGATGATGTCCGCCAGCGCCTTCGTATCGAAGGCAGGACCTTTTGGCATAGAAGGACTAGTAAATCCCTTTGCGCGTGTTGCTCCACGCTCAACGACTTCCTTCAGAGCCATTAACCAATCGTCGAGAGTTGTTTCTCGAAGTGCGTCTGCTCGTTCTGGAACATGCTTCCGCGCGGCTTTCGCTTCTTCCCCGTAATAGTCCGACGCACTCGCGTAGAACGTGGGTGCCTTGTCCGCGATCATCGCGCGTCTATAGCGCTCAAATTCGCTTCGGAGCGATGTCATATCTTGGCCATACTTCGCTTCGTCGAGGTATGTGATCGAGCTCACAGGGTCGAGGCAGGGGATAAGACTAAGGCGTCGTCGGAGCTCCTCGGCGGTTACGACATACAGGTAGTCCGTTTCCGGCTCGTCCCATTCCGCACGGTTCTCCGGCAGATCGTCGATGAGAACGTTGCGTTCTCCCTTGGTTCGGTGTCGAATCACTCGATCTTTTCGAGTGAAAAGCCAACGGGAATAGCTTTCTTCCTCCCAACAAACAGGATAGCCATCGAACGTGTAGTAGGCGCGAAAAGTCATTTTTCAGGGTTTATATAGGTTAAGGGGACCGGGGGACACGGGGGGGGGCAGAATCTCCGCCGCCGAGTTGACGATCTTTTTGCCTGACGAATTTCAGGTCTGTTGCGTGAAAGGACACGGTCAAATTTCGTACCTTTCATCACCGGCCGTTTCATCGGCGAATCTGAGATCGTCGAAGCAATAGACGAGCACATGGTCGACGAGGCTCGTGACGTCGAGAATGCATTCGGCCGTGTCCGGCACAACTTCGAGCATCGCGACTGCCATGCAGTCCAAGCTGGCGCAGGGAAATGCGTTCTGTAGATGCTCCGTTTCGATAGGGTAGATCGTCGATCTACTGCACGCCAGGGTATCGATCAGAACGTTGACTTCAGCAGGCCGACCCGGCTCATCGACAAGCTCAGGCGGGTCGGGAAAGCGCTCCATGTGATTGGTGATGTTTTCCTTCAAAGCGAACAGCCAATCGTTAAGCGACGCGCGCCTGCACGCGTCAGCGCGCTCGGCGGAGGTGTACCGGCCTGCGTAGCAACGAACGTCGAAGTAGGACTCTGCGCCCTCTGCGTGGATCTTCTGCAGGGTCCTCAGGTAGTCCAGTTCCAACGCCGTGCGGCCATAGCCTGCTTCTGCTAGGCGTTTTCGCATCACGCCAGCGGAAGTGACATACGAGTATTCCCGGCGGTCCGTCGGCCGGATGGCTCGGTCTTCGCGTTTGAATCGCCATCTGCGGTAACCAAGCCGCGTGGTCTTTAGGCCATAGCCGTTAATCGTGATGAATGCGCTGGGCATGCCCATAATAGATTTGCGTCAGATATTTCGGACCGGGATCCGATATTGAGGTTCGATGAAACGGTATAGGTTCGCTCATCCGTTGAATAAACCTTATCATGGGAATTGGGGAAATTGTGAGGTCGCAGGAATTATTTTACGATTTACCGCTGTTGTTATTAAAATCTCTTAATAAATAAGCGCTGTTTTTTGGCATGTATTGTCTTGACGCCCAGGGCTCTTTTCGCGCTGTCTGGGCAGCTCGAAGAATCGCCTGCTACGGCATAGTGGCGGCGGTCGGTCCGACGTCGGGTGGCCTATGGGGGCGGGGCACCGCCATGCCTGGCCCGATGCCCCTCTGAGCTTGCGCCAGCGACATTCCGCCATCCTGGCTAGCGGCTGCAGAAGAGCGCATGTTGGCCCTGCGAACAGTTCAAATTAAAAAATGGGGACGCAACGTTGGCGAGGGGGAATTTTTTTGTGGTTGAAAATCGCTGATAAAAATAAAGCAGATTTTAAAAATTTGAGTTTGAATTGGAAAGATCCTCGTTTTATCGCTTGTCTCGCCCAAAATTCGAATGATATAAATCAGCCCAGACGTCTGCTGGCTGATATTGAAGCATGCGCGGCAACTTCGCTATCGGGCAACGGCGACAAAAATGTATCTTAAGATTTTCGAATAACTAGTTTATTTACAGGGGTGTTTTCATGAGCGGTCCCGTTTATTTTGTTGCGTGCAAGAACATGAAGAAAGTTGATCGGGAGGCCGTCCTGAGCGATCCGAATTTTGACGAGACAGTGCACGTAGTCACGGAGTCGAATCCGGACTGCCCGACCATCACGGAAGGCATGGAAGAGGGCGCCATGTATCGATTCGACGAGTCCAATTGGTACCGCGTTGCTGACAGATGGTGGGCGTACGTGGACTGGGTGGTCAAGCTTATGAAACTGGTCGGCCTTGATAACCCGCCTGAGCAAGACAGCACAGTCGCGTTCCGCGACATCTTCAGGTACGGCCGCAACGATTCCGGAACGTTTGGTCCTGTTGTGTCGAAGAAGCTCGCTGAAGACTTCGCTCTTTGGGACGAGCGCGCGAGGGCTCTTGGTGACGAGGACTTTTACTACTATTACGGAATGATCCGCCACATGTTCGAGATGGCTGCTGAAGGCGGTGCGTGCTGGCTTCAGTCGTGGTGAATTGTCGACGCATACGCGTGGGAGCAAGGTTAGCCGGGCGTTACGAGTCGCGTTCCGGCTATAGGTGCGGGAATGTACATAGACGGGCGTAGGCTTGTTGGGAAATGTGTCGCGAGGAATCCGTCGGCGCGTGGTGTGTCGGGATGTCGAAAAATAAAAAACTGTTTTCCTTTGAGATCTACTTTCGCGTGTATCTAAAAAACTTCCTGTGTAAGCGTGGAGTTTTTTATCGCGTCACCTTCTTCACCTAACGCTATACCTCATGCCCGATTCGACAAATCGAGCGAGAGGTCCGCGTGTCGCACATGCGCCGCAGACGAAATCGAGGAAGCGAGCAGCCAACTGCTGCTTGCAGAGTAGCTGACTATTACTATTCAAAGGTATGTAATGAGCGTTCTGTATTGGGCTGGCCGAGGGCTGACGAAGTTGCGAGGACTGAAGGATGCCGACGACTATCCTGCCGAAAACGTGCTTTTCGTCGCAAGTGGCGACCCGTTGGTTGGGGACCTTTGGGATGACCAGAATTACTATGCCGCGTACCACTGCGCGGAGGTGAGGTATTTCTCCTTTCGTGACTTGTGGACATGCAACAACTGGATTATTGGGCTTGCCTACTTGGTCGGCGCCACCGAGGCGCTTCTCGATGCAGGTGTTGCTGTTCCTTTCCGAGATTTCTTCATCTGGTCGGACGGAGGGTGGGTAGCTGGTCCCGAAACGTCTGCGAGGCTGGCTGCCGAGTTCGCGGAGTGGGACGAGCGTGCGAAGACGGTCGCGTACGAGGACTTCTACGGAATCTATGTCCGCATGCGCGAGATGTTTGAGTGGTGTGCGTTGGATGGAGCGGTGTGCTGTCGCTCCGTAGGCTAGTCGGACACCGGCCCACGAGGATGATGGCCAACTCAAGCGAGCGCATCAAGGGATGCACTCGCTTCCGACTAGCCGACGGTCTTGGTACACACTTTTTTGCGCAAGTACAAACTTTTTTGTGCAGGTACAGGCTTTTTTGTGCAAGTACAGACTTTTTTGCGCGTTTTCACTATCAAGCGATTCGTAATGAAACGCCACAATGCGCCCATCTTCATGATATATTACATATCAACACACAACAGGCGCTGCCGCTCGCATCATCACCAGCGCCTTAACCGCCTACCGGCTCATAGCCGCAACTGGCAGGAATACTCATCCGTGCGCGCCACGCGCTCAATACAGGTTCCACCATGTTCGATCCGTCGCTGCTTGGCCGCCTGTCCTTCATTCCCGCCGACGCGGCCAAAGCACCATTACCGCCGGGCCGCAACCGACTCGGCATCGCCGATGACCGCGACGCCATCCTGTTCGTCCCGTCCGACCTCGACACGCGCGAGCCCATACCGCTATTCGTGATGTTCCATGGCGCAGGCGGCTTTCCAGAGAAGGTTCTCCCCTTCATCGAAGAGCACGCCGAGCGCGACAAGTTTCTCGTCCTCGCGCCGCATTCGACATACGCAACCTGGGACATCGTAATCGGCGGCAGCGGCCCCGACCTTGAGCGGCTCGATCGAGCGCTCGTCGAGGTCACATCCCGCTACCGGATCGACCATAACCGCCTCGCCTTCGCCGGCTTCTCAGACGGCGCAAGCTACGCGCTGTCGATCGGCATCACGAACGGCGATATCGCGAGTCATGTGATTGCGTTCTCTGGCGGCTTCATGTCGGTCTTCACACAGGAAGGCGCTCCCAAGGTTTTCATCGCGCACGGCCTGGCCGACGAGCAACTGCCTATCGAAACCAGCGGCCGAGCGAACGCAGCCAAGCTGAAAGCCGCGGGCTACGACGTGCAATACATCGAATTCAACGGACTGCATGCGATCCAGCCTGCCATCACAAGCATGGCGATCGAGTTCTTTCTCAGCTAGCTGGCGCGCTGCCGTTACCCGCGTCGCCGTGCCACCCTCAGATACGAGTGCGTCTATGGACTTTGAAATACCCGAATCACTGGTGCATCCGCTGCTTGCAATGATCGAATCGGAATCGCCGCTCGCAAGACAGCTCAATCAGCACGGCGCATGTCACGGCAGCATGGTCGTATCGAGCGCACTGTTCGATTCGAGATCGCTGAATACGCTGTATTCGCTGAGCAAGGCGAACAACGAACGCGCGCTAACGTTCCAGATGCTCGCGCTCGACAACATCTACAATGCGCCGCAAGCGCGCATCATCCCGGGCCTCGATCAACTCGTGCCGGGCCTGGTTGCGTACCTGTCGCGCGATGCGATCGACGGCTGGCTCTACAGCCGCGCGAAGGACGGCACGCTGCTGCCTTGGCTCGTGCGCCGCATGCGCGTGGTCGAGCCCGAGCAGGGCATGCCGTACGTCGTCGTCGACATGCTGGCGAATACGATGCAGTCCGCGAACTCCGAGCGTACCGAGCATCACCTGCGGCACGCCGGCATGACGACGTCGCTGGTGATCAACCGGCACGACATCGTCAACCGCACGATTCCCGAACTGCTCGCCGAGTTCGGCTTTTACAAGGAATGCGCCGAATTCAAGCTTGAATACGAACGGCACGCGCAGCGTTTCCTCGAATTCCAGCCGCGTTTCGGCGCACAGTTCGTGGTGTCGAAAGCCGCGTATACGATCGATGCAAAAGCCGGCGCCGAGTTGATCCGCATTCCCGAAGGCGTGAGCGCAAAGTGCGTGAACGACGAGGAGACGCTGGAGCGCCGCTTCCTGATGACAGCCGACGCCGAGTTCTGGCGCGATGCGAACATCGACAGCGGCTTCGACAAGGTGCCTTTGCATTGCTACGTGTGCCTGTTTCACATGGAATGGCACCGCGATATCTGGGTGCATGTCCAGCATATGGCAGCGTATCGCTATCAGCCGGAACTGCGCGACAAGCTGGTCCTGCCGTCCCATCACCGCGATCTGATCGACATTCTGACGTCGAAGACGAATGTGTTCGTGCAGGACTTCGTGCCGGGCAAATCGGGTGGCACGACGATTCTTTGTCAGGGGGCGCCTGGCTTGGGCAAGACTCTGACCGCGGAGGTCTATTCGGAAGTGGTCGGCAAGCCGTTGTATCGCGTGCATTCGGGGCAGCTTGGGACGACTGCGGCGTCGGTGGGCGCGGCGCTGTCGGGCATCCTGCAGCGCGCGACACGCTGGGACGCGATCCTGCTGCTCGATGAAGCCGACGTCTACATTCGCCGCCGCGACAACGACCTCGAACACAATGCGATCGTCGCCGAGTTCCTGCGCACGCTCGAGTATTTCAACGGCTTGCTGTTCATGACGACCAACCGGATCGACGATGTCGACGACGCCATCCTGTCGCGCTGCATCGCGAAGATTCACTACGCGACGCCGCCAAGAGCCGACGCGGTCCGCTTGTGGAAGCTGCTGGCCGCGCAACTGGGCGCAGACCTCGGCGACGAGCTGATCGAAGCGCTCACCAACGCGTGGCCACAATCGAGCGGACGCGACATCAAGGAACTGTTGAAGCTGACCACGCGCTATTGCCGCGCGAAAGAGATCCCGCTATCGGAAGATGCGTTCAGGATCTGCGCGACGTTTCGCGGGCACGCGTAACGGCGCGTGCTCATGACGTCGTGTCCATCGGATCGTCGGGGGTGTTGTTCGCGGCGTTCGTTTGACGGTTTCTGATGAGTTCGTCGAGCATCGGCTTTCCGTCCATGTTCTGGCGATACCACATGTTCATCATCTGTTGGCCGACCATCGGATCGACGCCTTGGGACGACTTGTGCAAAGTCGCTCCGCGCGCGCTTTCCGAATGAACGTTGGTCTTCGGTAGCGCCACGCCGCCTTTTGCCGGCTCGCCGTGTGCGTTGTACGGCGAGTAGGCGCGCGCCGTCGCATCGAGCAGCGAGTCCATGTTCGCGTGCGCGCTTTTCTCGCCGACGCCGTGCATCTCGCGCAACGACGTAAACGCGCTGTGCGCGGCGGAGTCTCTCGGCTTGTTATGGTTGTCCTTGTCGATCTGGAATTTATCGTTGCTGAACTGCAAGGTCGGCACGTCGGTTTCGCGGACGTTGAACGCGCCGCCGACCGCTGTGGCGCCACGGCCGAGCACCTTCGCCTCGTCAGATTGCGTGCGATTGACGGATGAAATCGACGGAGAGTGATCGCCGGCATTCGGCGCGTCGGTTTTCTTGATCAGATCACCTGGCTTTGCTGCGCCAAGCGCGCCGATGGGTGAGGCCGACGGATCGTGCAGCGTGGTCTCGCCGTGTTTTTCAAGCGACTTGCCTTTCCCGCCCGATGCCTTTGCAATGCCACTTCCGGAAATACCGAACCGGGTCGCTTCCGTATGCCAGTCGGCGGGCGCGTCGTTCTTCTTCTGCTTCGCGGACGGCGGCATGCCGGGCAACGGACTGGAGGCACGACGCTTGACGCCTGCCGTCGACGGCGTCGGTTGGCTTGGACCGGCAGTCGGCGTTGTGGCGATGTGGGACGGCGAACCGCCGTTGACTTTGGGCATGATGAAACGACCTCCCGTGACGATCCGGACATTGAGCGTCCGCACAGTCTGGCTCGGAGCGCCGCGTGAAGCCGCAAACACGCGCATGCATGTCGCGCGATGCGAAGCCGCAGAATCAAGGCCGACCCGCGCAATCGCCTCTATCAAAGCTCGCGCACCGCAATCACCCGGTTCTGCGCGACCGCATAGATCGCCGCATCGTCGGCGGACTGGTTGACGACGAAACCGCCCGTGAACGCGCCGAACGCGGGCAGCACGCCGCATCGCGCGGCAAAGCGGAAGCAGGGCACGCGCACGGAATCCGTGCGGCTCGCAATCACATAGACGGGATGCTCGTGGCCCGCGAGCACGTACGCGCCGTCGATCAACTGCGGGTAATGACACAATGCCCACGGCCCATGCCGCCATGGTTCGAGCACCGTCTCGACACCCAGAGACGGTGGCAGCAATCCGGCACTGCGATCGTGATTCCCTTCGACCATCACCATGCGAACCGACGCATGCCGTGCGCGCCATTCACCGAGCGCGTGCATTGTCGCGCTGCCGAGCGATTCGCGCCCATGCAGCAGATCGCCGAGAAACACGATCGACTCGGGCGCGTGCGCAGCGATCAGCGCATCGAGCCGCGCGAGATCGTCCGCCGTCGCGCCGGCCGGCACTGGCACGCCATGCGCGCGAAACACGGCATCCTTGCCGAAATGCGCATCGGCGATAAACAGGCTCTTCAGTTGCGGATCGAAAGCGGCGCGCTGCGCGGACAATTGCAGCGGATAACCACTTACTTCGACCGTCACGGTTTCGAACGTCATCAGCGCGCCGCCTTGTCGAGTTCGGCCAGCATCCGCTCGATACGGTCCGCGAGCTTTTCGGTGCTGACCTTTTCGCGGATACGCCCGACGATCAGCGGAAACGCGAACGGCGTCGGCTTCTTTGGCTGCGTCAGCGCAAGCCTGCTTGCGCGCATTGTTTCGAGCGCGCGCCGGATGCGGTCGAGGTCGAGTTCCTGCAACTTCACTTCGGCGTCAGCCTGCGTCAGCAGCAGATTGTCGTTGTCGTGCTTGCGAAATACCTCGTAAAAGAGGCCGCTCGACGCCTGCAACTGCCGCGCACTTTTCTGCTGTCCCGGATGCGCCTGATAGACGAGACCGGCGACGCGCGCGATTTCGCGGAAGCGGCGCATCGCGAGTTCGGAGGCGTTGAGGCTGTCCATGATGTCGTCGGCAAGGTGCGTGGAAGAAAACAGACCTTCGTCGATCAGCGTCGCCCAGTCGAACGGTTGCGACGACAACAGTTCGAAGCCATAGTCGTTGGCGGAAATCGAGAACGTGCCGGGCCGGTCGCGCGCCGCGCGCCAGCCGAGCAGCGAAGCAAGGCCGATATGCGCGACGCGCCCCGCAAACGGATAGCAGAAGAAGTGATGGCCTTCGCGCGTTCGCAGTATTTCGGCGACCAGCAGTCCCGTTTCCGGCAAGGCCGACCAGTTCGCCTGCAACTCCAGCAACGGCCGGATCGCGATCATCTCCGGCTCGACGTACACGCCGCGCTCGGCTTCGGCGAGCATCGCGAGGGTCGCGTCCGCGAGTTCGGACGAAAGCGGCATCTTGCTGCCCGCCCATTGCGGCATCGCGCCTCGCGATGAAGCCGCGCGTCGCACATAGGCCGTCATGTCGCGCACGCGCACCAGTTCGAGCGCGCGGCCGCCGAACGTGAACACGTCGCCGGGCTTCAGGCGCGAGATGAACGATTCCTCCATCGAGCCGATCCGTCCGCCCGTGAGCCACGCGACGTGTAGCGTCGCGTTGGCGACGATCGTGCCGACGTTGCTGCGGTGGCGGCGGATCAGATCGTCGCGCAGCACGCGATACACGCCGTCATCGTCGCGCACGACGCGGTGAAAGTCCGGATACGCGCGCAGCGACGGTCCGCCGCGCTCGACGAACGCAAGCGCCCAGTCGAATTCCTGTTGAGTCAGCTCGCGATACGCGAACGTCGTGCGAACCTCGTCGAACAGTTCGGGCGCCGTGAAGCCGCCGCCGATCGCGACCGTGACGAGATGCTGCACCAGCACGTCGAACGGCTTGCGCGGCGTCTCGCGGCCTTCGATACGCCGCGCTTCGACGGCACGCCGTGCTGCCGCCGCTTCGACGAGTTCGAGCGCGTGCGTCGGCACGATCGTGATGCGCGACGCGCGGCCCGGCGCATGTCCCGAGCGTCCCGCGCGTTGCATCAGCCGCGCAACGCCTTTCGGCGAGCCGATCTGAAACACGCGCTCGACGGGCAGAAAGTCGACGCCGAGATCGAGACTCGATGTGCAGACGACAGCCTTTAACTTGCCCGTCTTCAGGCCATCCTCGACCCATTCGCGCACTTCCTGTGCAAGCGAGCCGTGATGAAGCGCAATCAGCCCGGCCCAGTCGGGGCGCAAATCAAGCAGCGCCTGATACCAGATTTCAGCCTGCGAGCGCGTATTCGTGAAGACGAGCGACGTACGCGCTTCATCGATGCCCTCGGCGACGGGTCCGACCTGACGCGTGCCGAGATGGCCGCCCCACGGAAAGCGTTCGATCGTCGCGGGAATCAGCGTGTCGATGATGAGCGTCTTCGGCTGCATGCCGCTCACCGACACGCGAGGCGTGCGAACGGGCGCGAGCAGCACGTCGGCTGCGAACGGAAGATTGCCGAGCGTCGCCGACAGTCCCCACACCTGAAGGTCCGACCGCCAGCGCGCCAGATGCGCGATCGCAAGCTGAGTCTGAGTGCCGCGCTTGTTGCCGAGCAGTTCGTGCCATTCATCGACGACAACGAGGCGCACATGCTTCAGTTCTTCGCGGGCGTCGCTGCGCGTGAGCATCAGCGAGAGGCTTTCGGGCGTCGTGACGAGCGCGCTCGGCATGCGCCGGCTTTGGCGCGCGCGCTCCGTCGAACTGGTGTCGCCCGTGCGCAGGCCGATCGTCCACGGCACGCCGAGTTCGCGCGCAGCGCTTTGCAATGCGCGGGCGGTGTCGGCGGCAAGCGCGCGCATCGGCGTAATCCACAACACCGTGAGCGGGTCCGCGAGCACGCGCGGCGCGTGATCGCCGAATGCGGCCATCGCGCCAAACCAGACGGCCCATGTCTTGCCCGCGCCCGTTGTCGCGTGCAGCAATCCACTCGAACCCGCCGCAATCTCGCGCCAGACTTCGCGCTGAAAATCGAATGGCTGCCATTTGTGCGCGTCGAACCACTGCTGGGTGCGGACGTCGAACGGCTCCTTTGCCTTGTCGGGGTCGGGCGCGTAGGCGGCGGGTGTGAATGCGTCCGGCGCGGGCGCGGCGCGCCTGGTCGGAATGCGGCGAGGCCGGGGCGCGCGGCGTCGCGTTGCCAGGCTGGCTGCATCGTCGATGCCGGATGCATCGGCGGGATCGCGATCAGGATCAGAGGCCGCGTCGGCCGCGGACTGCGTGGCGTTGCGCTCGGGATCGATCGGATCGGTCATAGGGTGACATAATTCGCGGACGCCCGATGGCGTCCGTTGCCGGACGGTATGCATCACACAGCATGGCGCGTGCCCGCATTGGCAGCGGTAATGAAGCGCTGCCAGACGATCATGATGTAGCCTTATTTTCCGCGTAAAATGCCACTGCCGCCGCTATGTACCGGCGTAGTGCCCTTACGTCAGCGATGCATGTCGATCTTAATACGCTTTATCTCCTCCTGATCGGGACTCTCCTCGCCAGTGCGTTGATGACGCTCTGGGAGCGACGCGTTCACCCGAAGCGCAGCCGGGAACTGGGAATACTGGCAGCGGGATTCGCCACGCTGGCCATCGGCTGCGCGGCGGCTTCCTGGCGTCGCGAGCTTCCCGGCGCGCTCGGCTCGGCGCTGAGCAATCTCGTCATCGTTAGCGGGTATCTGCTGGTTCTGCATGGCGTGGCCGCGCTGAACGGCCGCAAGCATGTGCACCTTTCGCTCGCCGTGCTCGTGCTGCTTGCGCTTGCGTGGGTCATTGCCGGCACGAAATGGCAGGACGTGATGTGGATGTATCCGAGCGCGATTCCGATCTCGGTCGCCTCCGGCATGACGGCATACGAACTGGCGCGCGGCGACGGCAGGAAGCGCTTGCAAGCGCAACAGATCGCGATGCTGGTGTCGGGCGCGCATGCCGTTCTGTACGCATTCAGGGCGTTGATCCTGCCCTGGCTCGTCGCGAAGTTCGGGTTCGACTTCCTGATGACCGCGAGCAAGATCACGATGTATGAGGGCGTGCTGTATTCGGTCGTTCTCCCCATGACCTTGCTGCGGTTGGTGCGCGACGAATCGCACGGGCAACTGCTGCAGCAATCGCAGACGGATTTTTTGACGGGCCTTGGCAATCGTCGATGGTTCTTCGAGCAGGGCACGCGCATGATCCGTGACGGCGGCGCGACGCGGCCCGTTTCGCTGCTCGCCATCGACCTCGACCACTTCAAGAAGATCAACGATCGCTACGGCCACGAGACGGGTGACCGCGTGCTGACATCGTTCGCCGACATTGCCCGCAGCGTGCTGGGCGCCGACGTGCTACTGGCGCGCATCGGCGGCGAGGAGTTCGCGGCCCTGTTGCCCGGTCACGATTTGTCCCGTGCGAAAGAGGCGGGCGAAGCGCTCGTTGAATCGTTCGGCGAGACCATCACGCTCAATGCCAGCGGCGCGGGCATCCAGGCCACCGTCAGCATCGGCGCGGCGCAAGCCGGCAGCGATGGCGCCACCTTGGGCGATCTGCTCGCCGCCGCCGACCAGGCGTTGTATCGCGCGAAATCGCTTGGCGGCAACCGGCTCGAAGAGGCGCGCGCCGACGCGCGCTCGGCCGCCGCGTAACCTTCACGTATAACGTCGGCTCGCTAAGCCAACGTATGTCGATCAGCGAAGCGGAGATGGCGGCGCGTGGCGACGAATATCGTCAGCGGGTCCGCAACCTCGGCGAAGCGTCGCAAGAGGTTGCGGCGTGACGAAGGCTCGACGGCCTCAGTGTACGAGCCAGAGTGCCGCCGCGTAGATCACGAGCGACACGGCGAACGTGACGGCCGTATAGCCCATCACGCGCTGAATGCGGATGCCGGCAATTGCGACGATCGGCACGGCCCAGAACGGCTGCAGCATGTTCGACACGTTCTCGGCCATCGCCACGCCCATCGCGGTGCGCGGCACCGATGCGTGCAGGCTGATCGCCGCGGGCAGAACAAACGGACCCTGCACGGCCCAGTGGCCGCCCGCGCTCGGCACCAGCAACGTGATGATCAGCGAGCTCAGATAGCTCCAGACAGGCAGCGTGGCGGGCGTGGCAATCGTCACGAAGGCTTTGGCGATCATCGACGCGAGACCCGTGCCCTTCATGATGCCCATGATGCCGCCATAGACAGGGTATTGCAGCAGCATCGAACCCGTCTGCCGCGCGGCGCGCCGGATCGCGTTCGCATACGCGATCGGCGTGCGCTGCAGCGCGAGGCCGATTAGCAGGAAGATCAGGATCGTCGTGTTGATGTCGAGATCGAACTTGTTCTCGCGCCATTCCATCGCGAGGTAGCCGACGCCGAGCACGAGCAGAAGCAGCGTGCCGAGCATCGACTGTTCGAGGCGCGATGCGAAGGTCGCAGTGCCATCGCTGCTGCGCGCGTGCGGGTCGGCGCTGGATGCGTCGTCGCTCGCATCGCCCGCATCACTGAACGCGACTACGTTGTCCGATTTCGGATGCATCTTGATGAAGATTGCCGTCATCACGACAACGACCAGCACCGTCGGGATGAACACGAACGGAGCGAAGATGGTCTCGGCAAGCGGGACGACATGGCCGGTTGCCTTCTCGACGAGATTGAGCGCGTTGCCATGCGAAGCCTGCGACAGTGCGATCGAACTGGACAGCCCGCTATTGCAGATCGACCACGCCGAATAGCTGCCGGCGACGAGCCACGCGAAGTCGACATGAACGCGCCGTGCAATTTCGCGCGACAGCAGCGCGCCGACGATCAGGCCGAGTCCCCAGTTGAGCCACGCGGCGATCGCGACGACAGGGAACACCAGCAGCGCAGCGCGCGCAGGAGTTTGCGCGTGGGCCGCCAGCGCGCGCAAGCCGCGCTGGACGATGGGCGCCTCGGCGATCGCGTAGCCCGTCGCGAGAATCAGGATCATCTGCAGCGCGAAAGCCAGAATGCCGAAGGTGCCCGTGTACCACGAGTCGAGCAGCGTCGGCACGTTGCCTGTCGGCGCGATCAGCAGCGCCAGCACGGCCACGACGAACGTCAGGCAGATGGACAGCACGAACGGGTCAGGCATGACCCGCTCGAAAACATAGACAAGCCCTTCGACGATGCCGCGCGGCGCGGCAGGCTGGAAGGCGGTGGTGGGGGAGGTGTCTCGCTTCATGTTTCTCGCTCGGGGTGGCGTCGGTCCGCCTGTGGGCGGCGCGGACGGCATCGACACGCGGCGTTTGAGTGCATGACGCATGCACCGCTGGAAAGCTTGACGCCACCTGAATGTCAGGTGGCTTTTGGGGCAGGAATTCCGGGTGAAGCTCAGGCCTGGACGCGACCGATGAGTGGCGCGTCCGCGCTTTGCGTGCGAATCGTCTTGTGTCGCTGGAGTTCGCTAATCGAACATGGTTTCGTTAAACGAACGCTTCATTATTCGTCTTATGCGCGTTGGATGTCAAGACAACGCAGCGTTCGTTTAACGTGCGACGCGCCGATTTGACGGCGCGTGCTTTCGTGTAGCTTGCGCGTAAGCCGAGGCGTCAAACGATTGTCAGCCACGGCCCGCGAAAACGTCTCGAATCACGTCACGCGGGAGCCAACGCGCGCTCGACGCGGAACACCGACACCGTGCTCTTCAACGCAACCGTCTGTTCTTCGAGCGCGAGCGCGGCCGCCGAAGCTTGTTCGACGAGCGCGGCATTCTGCTGCGTGACCTGATCCATTTGCGTGATCGCGCGGTTCACCTGCTCGATGCCTTCCGATTGTTCTTCCGATGCCGCCGCGATCTCGCCCATCAGATCGCTGACCCGGTTCACCGAGGTCAGAATGTCGGCCATCACCTGGCTGGCCTTGTCGACCTGTTGCGCACCCGCTTCGACGCGGCCGAGCGAATCGGTGATGCGCTCCTTGATCTCCTTCGCGGCGCTCGCGCTACGCTGCGCGAGCGAGCGCACTTCGCTTGCCACCACCGCGAAGCCGCGGCCTTCGTCGCCGGCGCGGGCGGCTTCCACTGCCGCGTTCAGCGAAAGAATGTTGGTCTGAAACGCGATACCTTCGATCACGTTCGTAATGTCGGCGATCCGGCCCGACAGATCAGACAGCCCTTGCATCGTCGCGACGACTTCCTGCGCGGCGCGGTTGCCTTGCTCGGTGATCATCGCCGTGCTCATCACGAGTTGCGTGGCCTGCTTCGCGTTGTCGGCGTTCTGCCGCACCGTGCTCGTCAACTGTTCCATCGACGACGCCGTTTCCTGCAATGCCGCCGCCTGTTCTTCGGTGCGCTGCGACAGATCGGTGTTGCCGCTTGCCATCTGATGCACGCCTGTCGCGATGGTGTCGGTGCCGCCATACACCGCGTGTACGATCCCGGCGAGACTGCGCTTCATTTCCTTCATCGAGTCGAACAGCTGGCCGATTTCGTTCGTGGATTCATGACGGATCTGCACGGTGAGGTCGCCGCGCGCTACGTGCTGCAGGACGTTCATGGCTTCCTTGAGCGGCAGCACGACGGTGTGCTCAAGCGTGTAGTAAACGAGCAAGATCAACGCGCAAGACAACACGAGCAAGCCGATTGCTACACCCATCAACAGCGATTTGGCGTGTGCCTTCTCATCCTTCAGTTGCGCCGTTTCATCCTCGGCCACTTTGAAGAAGGCATCCGCCGATTTGCCGAATGCCGCGCTCGTCTGCGTCATTGGCCCTTCGTTCGTTGCAGCATACGCGGCGACATCGCCGGAACCGATGGCCGTGAACAGCAGATCGATTGCGTTGGCATGCGCAGTGAACGTGTCGGCGACCCGTTTTGCCGCGTCCTGTTGCGCCGTGGTTTCCTTCGTGATGGTTTCGAACGCAGCGAACGACTTCTTCGCGAGATCGTAATAGGTGCGTGCTGCGGCGACGGCGGCGTCCTTGTCAGCGGGGTTCGTGGACAGCGCGATAAAAGCCCGGCTCAACGCGCTACGTGCCTTCAGGTTGTTGATGTAGACGTCTTTGAGATCAACCGTTTCGGCGTTGAGAGTGCTGATCCGTTCCGACAAACCGTTGTTCTTCGTGAGCGAATAGATCCCGAGCAACGCGGTGACCAGAACCAGCATGCCAAACAGCGAGAGAACCGCGATAAAGCCCGTCCGCACGGGCAGATTCTTCAATTTCATAGTTTTCGTTTTCACAGTGAGCCACGATGTTGTCCCCCCGCAGCCGAGCGCGAGAGCAAAGGCCGCAGGACGTTGCTGCGGCCTTGTTAACGGTCACATGAATGCGAACTTGACGGTTTCGGAGAGCGAAAGGCGCGGTTTGCGAGTGTGCGGACTCTTTTGTGAATCAAATGTGACGAGCGGTATTCACGCTTGCATCGGCACGGCCGATCCGGTTGAGAACGAACTCGCGACGCAACTCGAAGCCCAGCTTTTCATAGAGGCGGATCGCCGTCGTGTTGTGACTGAACACGTGTAGAAAAGGTGTCTCGCCGCGCTGCGCAATCTCTTTGCGCAGGATGTTGATCAGCCGGCCAGCGAGACCCTTGCCGCGCCATTCGTCATCGACGCAGACGGCGCTGATTTCGACATATCCGTCGAGGCACATCCGTTCGCCCGCCATCGCAACCAGCCGCCCCTGATCGCGCACGCCGATGTACCGGCCCATTTCGTGGGTGCGCGTGGCGAACGGGCCCGGTTTGGTTTTTTGCGCGAGGTCGAGCATCTCTTTCGCGTCGACGTTGCCCAGGCGGATCACGTCCAGATCGTCCACGGTTCCTGCTTCGTCGCGCGCAGCAACCATCTGATGCAGCGTGCCGACATGATCGACCTGAAGCGTTTCGATTCCAGCGAGAGGCTCCAGCGACAGCAGCGCAACCTGTTCGTTGGGCTGCAGAAGCCGATGCAGCGCCTCGTATGCAGCGGGCGTGTCCGACGCCAACGCCGCGAACGGTGCCACATCGGGGTGATAGCGGCGCGCGAGCGCATCGCTGAGTCCGAGATGCGCCTGGCGCGTCGTGAGCGCCGTCCAGATCGGGCGGTCGAGGTTGGCTGTTGTCGAACGATGCGCCGTGCTGCTCATGTTTGCTCCAACTGCGAAATTTGATCGGAGGATGTCGTCCGAGTGCGGACCGGACCAATGTAATCAGAAAGTCGCCTCTGAGCCATTGCCGTAAATGACATTTTTGGCGTCATTTGCGCCAGGCGGGCCTCACGCGCCAGGCCGCGACCCGATCAGCAGAATATCCACCAGCCTGCGCGCGCTTTGTTGCCAGTCCGGCGCCGACGCGACGTTCGACACCCCGACGAGCGCGCGAAACAGGTCGAGCGGATCGAGATCGGCGCGAATATCGCCGCTTTCGATTGCGCGCGTGACGAGCGAATGAATCGCGTCCACGATCTGCGCGCCCGACGATTCGAACACTTTCGACGGACCGCCCACCAGCGAATTCAGCGCGGGCGCGATGATCTTCTTCGTCGCGATGTAGTCGACGAACAGCAGCATCCACGCTTTCAGCGCGTCGATGGGCGGCATCGTCTCGCTCAGCCTGCGCTCTTCTTTCGCGAGCTTTTCGACTTCGGCGCGGTAGACGCTCTCCAGCAGCGCGTCGCGGGTAGGAAAGTGCCGGTACAGCGTGCCAGGCCCGACGCCCGCCTGACGGGCGAGGTCTTCGAGACTGATATCGGCGCCTTCGCGCGTGAACGCCTTCTTAGCCTCTTCGAGAATGCGCTCGCGATTACGCAGCGCATCGGCGCGCGGCTTCCGTTCCTTTGGCGTCGAGTGATTCATTTAACCCTTTGTCGTACCTTTTAGTGCTTGCAAACGGAGACTGTCTCCGCTTATCCTGTAAAAACGGAGAGGGACTCCGTTTTATCCCTCATGACGCGAAACGTCAACCTTACTGCTAACAGAGAGGCGGAAATGGCTGAAAAATTGGGTGCGACATCGACGACAGACGACGTGCTTGCGGGCATCGATCTACGCGGCAAGCGGATTCTCGTCACGGGCGTGTCTGCCGGACTCGGCGTGGAGACGGCGCGTTCGCTGGCTGCGCGTGGCGCGAGCGTTATTGGCGCTGCGCGCGACCTCGACAAGGCGGCGCGCGCCATCGCCGCAGCGCGCCGCGACGCGGCCGCGGGTGAGGGCAGCATCGATCTGGTCTCGCTCGATCTCGCGAGTCTCGAGAGCGTGCGCGCATGCGCCGACAAACTGCTGAACGAAGGCAAGCCGTTCGACGTGATCATCGCGAATGCGGGCGTGATGGCGACCCCCTTCGGCAAAACAGCGGATGGATTCGAAACGCAGTTCGGCACGAACCATATCGGGCACTTCGTGCTCGTGAATCGCCTCGCTCCGCTTTTGCGATCGGGGGCGCGCGTGGTCATGCTGGCATCGTCGGGGCACCGTTTCGCAAACGTCGATCTCGACGATCCGAACTTCGAACGCACGCCCTACGATCCCTTCGTTGCCTACGGACGCGCGAAGACGGCGAACATCCTGTTCGCGGTCGAATTCGATCGGCGGCATCAGGCACGCGGCGTGCGCGCGGCAGCGGTCCATCCCGGCGGCATTCAGACGGAACTCGCCCGTCATATGGATGAAGGGCAAATGGCCGGGCTGCTGGAAACAATCAACAGTCAGCTTGCGTCGGAAGGAAAGGCGCCGTTCCAGTTCAAGAGCGTTCCGCAGGGCGCCGCGACTTCGGTGTGGGCGGCAGTGGTTGCCTCGCCGGATGAGGTCGGCGGTCGATACTGCGAGAACTGCCACGTGAGCGAAGTCGTTGCCGACGACGTCGTCATTACACCCGTCAGCGAAGGCGTACGCCAATACGCGCTCGACCTTGCGAATGCCGAGGCGCTTTGGCGCAAGACGGAAGAAATGATCGGCGAATCGTTCTGACGCTTTAGCGCTCTGGCCACTGCACGAACTGCGCCGCAACGCAGTTCGCTTGCAGATACGACCAGTTCGGACAGTTGACCGGCTACCGCTCTTCGCTCGCCATCGACATCGACACGCCGGCCCTTGCAGCCGGCATGTCGCATTTGGGCGTCAACCGGTAGCCGCGTCCCGGTATGTTCTGAATCAGGCGCCGGTCTTCGCCCAATGCCTTGCGCAAAGCGCAAACGTGAACGCGTATGTTCGATTCCTCGACGACGGTGTCGGGCCACACCTTACGAAGAATATCTTCGAGTGACACGACCTGGCCGTGCGCTGCCATCAGCACGGTAAGAATATCGAATGCGCGGCTGCCCAACGGGATGGCTGTCCCACGTACCTGGATTTCCCGGGTCGACAGATTGACGTCGATGCTACTGGCCTTCATGTTCGTAACTCACGAGTAGACAACTGCTTCTCGAATGATCCGCATCTGCTCTGAAAGCGCGAGGGTCGCAAAGGCGAACGGTCTGTCGGCGGGACGGATGCGGCACCTGGAATGATGAAACCGCAAGTGGTCCAGCGAGTCGATAGCACATACGTATCGACACCTATACTTTGGTATTAGCGCACGGCCCTTCGTTTGTCGGCGCTACCGGCAAGGGCTATATTGCACTTGCCACTTTACGTGGATCGCCCCGTTCAATCGGCAGCTACATCATTCTTTCATCATGCGAGTGCGACAATGAAGATCCTGATGGTGTTGACGTCCCATGATCAACTCGGTAACACCGGGAAAAAGACAGGTTTCTGGTTAGAGGAATTCGCGGCTCCGTATTTCACGTTTCTCGATGCTGGCGTGACGATAACCGTCAGCTCACCTAAGGGTGGGCAGCCGCCACTCGATCCGAAGAGCGACACGCCAGAAGGTAAAACAGAGCTGACGGAGCGCTTCAAGAGCGATCCCGCCGCGCAAAAGGTGCTCGCCAACACGGTGAAACTCAGCACGGTCAAAGCGGACGACTACGACGCGGTGTTCTATCCGGGCGGGCACGGCCCGATGTGGGATCTGGCGGAAGACCCGCTATCCGTTGCGTTGATCGAGAACTTCTACAACGCCGGCAAGCCCGTCGCGCTCGTGTGTCATGCGCCCGGCGTGCTACGGCATGTGAAGGTGAATGGCGAGCCGCTCGTCAAGGGCAAGCGCGTGACCGGGTTCACGAATTCGGAAGAAGAAGCCGTGCAACTCACGAAGGTCGTGCCGTTTCTCGTCGAAGACGAACTGAAGCGGCTGGGCGGACTGTTCGAGAAGGTCGACGACTGGCAGAGTTTTTCGATTGTCGACGGCCGCCTCGTCACGGGACAGAATCCTGCTTCCTCCACGGCCGGTGCGCGCGATCTGCTCAAAGTGCTCGATCAGCTTCATTCGAAATAACGAGCGTTGCGCCCTTGAACCTGGCTGCCCCGAAAGAGGGCCGCTTCAGCCTGAAGGATGGAGAGTGATATGGCCAACGCCAGTTCGCATCAGCAGTTTCGGATTGAACGTCGCAGCCAGGCTTATTGGCGCGTCATCATCGACAACCCGCCTTTCAATATCTTCGGACCGGACTCGATGCCGCAGTTGAATGCCGTCGTGACGGCGCTCGAAACCGATCCCGAAGTCAAGGTGGTGGTGTTCGACAGCGCGGTGCCGGATTTCTTCCTCACGCATTACGACTTCGTTCCCCCGTTGCAGGAGACCACGAGCATGCCGCCGGGGCCGACAGGCATGCCGCCGTTGCCGGACATGCTCTCGCGGCTGGGACGGGCGCCCGTCGTATCGATCGCGTCGATCAGAGGCCGCGCGACGGGCGTCGGCAGCGAACTGGCGCTGGCCAGCGACATGCGCTTTGCAAGCCGCGAAAAAGCGCTGCTTTCGCAGTGGGAAGTCGGCGCCGCGCTGGTGCCGGGCGGCGGCCCGATGAATCGCCTGTCGCGTCTGATCGGGCGCGGGCGCGCGCTGGAAGTGCTGTTGAGCGGCAGCGATATCGACGGCGAACTGGCGGAGCGCTATGGCTATGTCAACCGCGCATTCGCTGACAGCGAACTCGACGCATTCGTGGACGGGCTCGCATCGAGAATCGCGTCGTTCGATAGAGAGGCGCTCGTCGCGATCAAGCGTCAGGTGAATGCCGTGACCTTGCCGTCCGACAAGGACGTCGCGCCCGAATGGGACGCTTTCATCGCGTCGGTTGGCCGTCCGCAGGCGCAGGAACGGATCGCGCAGCTGATGCAGCTCGGGCTGCAGAAGAACCACGATGTGGAAGCGCGGCTAGGCTATTACACGGGCACGCTGGGGCGCTAACCCCGCAAGACAACGCGTTTCTCCGATGACGGTTGCGCGCGCCCGTTGTGGCCGCAACCGTCGTTTCCAGCAACGCGGCCCTTCGGGGCGCGATCGCATTCTTGCATGTTAGGCTATTCCCGATTCGTTACGTGAAGCGAAACCGGGGCTTCGTCATGGACTTCACTGGGTTTCAGCTGGAGCTGCTCCACGACGACGGCGATCTATCGTTGTGTCGCGCCTTGCGGCCCGACACCCCTGTCTCGCTGCTCGCGCTGATCGCGACGCGCCCGGCGTCGCAAAGTGTCACGCGCCTCGAACACGAATACGAGCTGGCCTCGCTGCTCGATACGCGTTGGGCCGCGCAGCCGATCGCGCTCGACCTCGGCAGAGTGCCGCCGATGCTGCTTCTCGACGACGACGGCGGCGACCCGCTGGTGCGCCTGCTCGGCCAGACGCTCGATCTCACGCGATGCCTGCGCATCGCCGCCAATCTCGCCCATGCGATCGGCCAGATGCATGGGCGCGGCCTCATTCACAAGGATATCAAGCCTGCCAACGTGCTCGTCGACGGCGACGACAGTGTTCGGCTCACCGGCTTCGGCATCGCGTCGCAACTGCTGCTTGAGCATCAGCCGCCGGCGTCGCCTGAAATCATCGCCGGCACGTTTGCCTACATGGCGCCGGAGCAGACGGGCCGCATGAACCGCTCGATCGACGCACGCAGCGACCTGTACTCGCTCGGCGTTACGCTCTACGAGATGCTCACGGGCGCGCTGCCTTTCGCGGCTGCCGATGCGATGGAGTGGATTCATTGCCATATCGCACGCAGGCCTGTGCCGCCGGAAGAGCGCGTGAGCGACCTTCCGGCGCCTGTTGCGCAGATCGTGCTCAAGCTGCTCGCGAAGACGGCGGAAAACCGCTATCAGACGGCGGCGGGCGTCGAGGCGGATCTTCGTGCGTGCCTTGCCGCTTGCGAAACGAACGAGGAGATTGCGCCATTCGCGCTCGGCACGCGCGACGCGTCCGACCGGCTGCTGATCCCCGAAAAGCTGTATGGGCGCGAGGCGCAGATCGACGAGATCGTGGCGGCGTTCAGCGGGGTCGTCGCGGGTGGCCCGAGCGGGCTGGTGCTGATCTCCGGCTATTCCGGCATCGGCAAGTCGTCGGTCGTCAACGAGTTGCACAAGGTGCTGGTGCCGCCGCGCGGCCTGTTCGCATCCGGCAAGTTCGATCAGTACAAGCGGGATATTCCGTATGTGCCGCTCGCCCAGGCCTTCCAGTCGCTGGTGCGCGATCTGCTGAGCAAGAGCGATGCGGAGATCGAACCGTGGCGGCGCGCGCTGCTGGATGCGCTCGCGCCGAATGGCCAGGTGATCGTCAATCTGATCCCGGAGCTTGCGCTCATCATCGGCGAGCAGCCGCCCGTTCCGGCGCTGCCGCCGCAAGAGACGCAGAACCGCTTTCAGATCGTGTTTCGCCGCTTTCTCGGTGTGTTCGCGCGGCACGAGCATCCGCTCGCGCTCTTTATCGACGATCTGCAATGGCTCGATACCGCGACCCTCGATCTGCTCGAACATCTCGTCACGCACCCCGATGTGAAGCACGTGTTGCTGGTCGGCGCCTATCGCGACAACGAAGTCGACGACGCGCATCCCCTCGCGCGCACGCTTGGTGCGATCGCTCGCGCTTGCGGCAACGTGCATCGGATCGAGCTTGCGCCGCTCGCGCCCGACAGCGTAGTGCAACTCGTCGCCGATGCGTTGCACTGCCCGGCCGCGACGGCGGCCCCGCTCGCGCAACTGGTGTACGAAAAGACGGGCGGCAATCCGTTCTTCGCGATTCAGTTCCTGACCACGCTCGCCGACGAATCGCTACTTGCCTTCGACCGCGACGCTTCGCGATGGAGCTGGGACTTGCCGCGTATCCGCGCGAAGGGCTTCACCGAGAACGTCGCGGACCTGATGGCGGCAAAGCTGACGCGTCTGCCCGATGCGACACGCGAAGCATTGGGGCAGCTTGCGAGCCTCGGCAACGTCGCTGACTTCGCGACGCTGACGCTCGTGCATGGCGAACCGGAGGCGTCGATACACGCCAAGCTGTGGCTGGCCGTGCGAGCGGGCCTCATCTTTCGTCTTGACGGGGCTTACGCGTTCGCGCACGACCGCGTGCAGGAAGCGGCCTACGCGCTCATTCCGATAGAGAAGCGCGTGGCGACGCATGTGCGGATCGGCCGGGCGCTCGCGTCGCGGACGGCGCCCGAAGCGCTCGAAGAATCGATCTTCGATATCGTCAATCAACTCAATCGCGGCGCCGCGTTGATCGAGACGGACGAAGAACGCGAGCGTACCGTCGCGCTGAACCTGATGGCGGGCAGGCGTGCAATGCGATCGACGGCATATGCATCGGCGCGACGCTATCTGGCGCATGGCGTCGCGCTGCTATCGCAAGATGCCTGGACGCAACGCTACGAGAGCACGTTCGATCTGTACCTGGCCTACTCCGAATGCGAATACCTCGCCGGCGATTTCACCGATGCCGATGCGCTGTTCGACATGCTGCTGGAGCGCGCGCGCACGAATCTGGACCGCGCGAAGGTGTTCGGCCTGCGCATGTCGGCCTACCAGGTGGCCGGGCGATTCGACGAGAGCTTCGATGTCGCGCGGCTTGCGCTGCGCGATTTCGGCGTGCTGCTTCCCGACGCCGAACACGATGTCGGGCCTGCCGTCGCTGCCGTGTTGCAGCAGATTCCGTCGTACCTCGCGGGACGGGCGATCAGCGAACTCGTCGATGCGCCCGTCGCGCAAGACCCCGCCATACGCGCGGTGGTCGATCTTCTGGTCGAAGCGATGCCGTGCGCCTTTATCGCGCGGCCTGCGTACTATCCGCTCATCACGCTGAAGGCCGTCATCCTGTCGCTGCAGCACGGCAATACCGACAACTCGAGTTTTGCCTACGGCAATTACGCGCTGATGCTGGTGTCGAGCCTCGGCGACATTCCCTCTGCCGTGCAGTTTTCCGACATGTCGCTGCGCCTGAACGAGAAGTTCGACAACCGGCGCTTCTACGGAAAGCTGTTGCACCTGCATGGCAACCACATCAACTTCTGGCGGAGGCATATCGTGACCGATCTGCCGATCCTGGAGCGCGCGAGTGTGGCGTGCCTCGAAGTGGGCGACCTCGTGTTCGCCGGATACCTCGCCTTCACGACGGTATGGCAAACCATTGAGAAAGGTGCCGTGCTCGACGAGGTTCAGCCGCTATCGGAGAAGCATGCCGCGTTCGCGCGGCAAAGTCACAACGACGCCGTGCTCGAAACGATCCGGCTCGAACAGCAGTTCGTCGCCAGCCTGCGCGGCCTCACGACTGACCCGCTCAAGCTGGGCGACGCGATGTTCGACGACGCAGCCTGTTTCCGCGCGATAGAGAAAGCGAATTTCGGCTGCGGGATTGTCTTCTATCACATCATGAAGCTGATCCTCGCGTTTCACGACGGCCGCTACGATGATGCGTCGAAGGCCGCGAGCGAAGCGGCGCCGATGCTGGGCGCAGCGATGGCGCTGCCCATCGAACCGACGTTTCACTTCTTCGACGCGCTGACGCTGGCGGCGCGCTATCCCGCTGCCAGCGTGGAAGAGCAACAGGCGTGGCGTGACCGGCTCGCGGAAAAACTGGCAAAGTTCGAATCGTGGAGCACGCATTGTCCGGAGAATTTCCGTCACCGTCATGCGCTGCTCGCCGCGGAAATTGCGCGCATCGAAGGCCGGGATTCCGATGCGATGCATTTCTATGAGGAAGCGATCCGCGCGGCGCGAGAGCACGGCTTCATCCAGTATCAGGCGCTCGCCCATGAACTGGCCGCGCAGTTTCATGCGGCGCGCGGCCTCGAAACCATCGCCGACACCTACCTTTTCAATGCGCGTTCCTGCTACGAACGCTGGGGCGCGAAAGGCAAGGTTCATCAACTGGCACGAACGTACGCTCAGTTGCGGCATGAGCCGGCGAGTCTCGAAGGCACGATCGCGACGTCGAACGAACAACTCGATCTCGCGACCGTGGTCAACGTGTCGCGCGCGATCTTCAGCGGCATCGACCTGAACGAGCTGATCCACACGCTGATGGTGCTCGCGCTCGAGCACGCGGGCGCAAATCGCGGCTTGTTGATCTTCAAGCGCGGCAACGAGTTGCGAATCGAAGCGAAAGCAACGACGGTGCATGACGGCGTGGACGTGCGCCTGCCGAAAATTCGCGCGACGGGCAGCGAGCTTCCCGAATCGGTGCTGCGCTATGTGATCCGCACGGGGGACAGCGTGCTGCTCGACGATGCATCGGCGCGCAGTCCGTTTTCGTCGGACGAGTATGTGCGCCGTCACGACTGCCGCTCGATTCTGTGCCTGCCGCTCGTCAAGCAAACGCGGCTGATCGGCGTGCTTTACCTCGAAAACAACCTGACTTCCGATGCCTTCACGCCCGCCCGCACGGCGGTGCTACGGCTGCTGGCGTCGCAGGCCGCGCTGTCGCTCGAAACGGCGCGTCTCTACGCCGATCTGCAGGATGCTGAAGCGCTGCTGGCCGACGCGCAACAGCTGAGCCACACGGGCAGCTTCGACTGGCATGTGTCGAGCGGTGAACTGATCTGGTCGAAAGAGAGCTTCCGGATTTTCGGCTTCGACGCCGGCGCCAATCCGACCGTCGACATGATGTTCGGCCGCGTGCATCCCGACGACATCACCTTCGTGCGCCTCGCCTTCGACCGCGCGACGCACGACCGCCAGCCGTTCGACGTCGAACACCGGCTGTTGATGCCCGACGGGTCGATCCGGTATCTGCAAGTGGTGGCGCGCGTCGTGGTCGACGCGGAAAACAGCTTGCGCGTGCTCGGCGCGCTCAAGGACATCACAGTGCGCAAGCGGGCGCATGCGGCGCTCGAACGCAGCGAGCACCGCTATCGCAGCCTGTTCTTCGATATGCCCGTGGGACTCTGGCAGATCGAGGCGCAGCCCTTGATGGCGCTGCTCACGGAGTTGCGCGCGCAAGGCGTCGACGATCTGTCCGCGTATATCGACGACCATCCCGGCTGGCTAGACCGTGCGATGGAAATGCTGATCGTCGAAGAGGTCAATCACCACGCGGCACAGATGTTCGGCGCGAAGGACAGGAGCGCGTTGCTCGGTCCGCTGCCGTGGGTCTGGCGGGAAAGCCCCGGGACGTTTCGGCGGGCGCTCGAAAGCCGTTATGGCGGCAAGGCGATTTTTCAGGAAACGACCAAGCTGCCCACGCTGGACGGGCGGATTATCGACGTTCTCTTTACGATCGCGCGCCCGAGTTCGGCCGAAGATCTGGGCATCGCGCTCATCAGTCTCGTCGATCTGACCGAGCGCGTGCGCGCGCAGGACATGCTGCAACGGCTCCAGGCCGACTTCGCGCACGCCGCGCGCATTTCCATGTTGGGCGAACTGACGGCTTCCGTCGCGCACGAACTGAACCAGCCGCTTTCCGCGATCGCGATGAACAGCGCGATCGGCAACCGCTGGCTCGATCGTGCCGTTCCCGACGTCGCGGAGGCGCGGCAAATCAACGTGCGCATCGGCGCCGATGCGCGGCGCGCGGTGGACATCGTCGATCGCATCCGGGGCATGGCGCTTCGGCGCGGGCCGAAGCGCGCGGTCGCGCAACTCGACGAACTGATCGACGAAGCCCTCATCTTTCTGCAGCATGAAGTGCAGTCGCGCGGCGTCATCGTGTTGCGCCAGCGTGCCGCCGTCCTGCCGATGGTGTTCGCCGATCGCATCCAGTTGCAGCAGGTGATCGTCAATCTGCTCGTCAATGCGATGCAGGCGATGGAGCAGGCGGGCAGCTCCGAGCGCAAGATCACGATCCGCACGGAAACGCGCGAGGACGCGACCGTCTACTGCGCGACGGAAGACAGCGGACCCGGCATCGCGCCGGAAGACCTCAACCGGCTGTTCCAGAGCTTTTACACGACCAAGGAAAACGGCATGGGAATGGGCTTGCCGATTTGCCGCACGATCATCGAAGCGCACGGCGGGCGCATCGCCGCCGATAACGTTTCGATGCACGGCGGCGCGCGTTTCCATTTCACGCTTCCGTCCGGCGATGCCGCTGGCTGAAGACGCATGCGTTTATCGTGCCTGCCCGTCACATACGACGGTATGAGCGCGTCATGCGATGGTGGGTCAAAGTCCAAGCAATAGTAGGCTGGTGCGCCCGTTGCGCCCTCGTTAGGCTATTCCCGTTGGATCAAGGGAAGTGAGCTAACACGAAAGACATCGACGCGAGCCCTTGCGCTCGATGGCGATTCATCGGGTGTACATCATGGACGTGGCGGATCTGAAGGTATTCGACGCTGTCGCTCGCCTCGGAAGCATGAGCCGCGCAGCGCTGGAGCTGCATACGGTGCAGTCGAATGTCACGGGACGAATCCGGTCCCTCGAAGGCGAGGTGGGTGTCGCGCTGTTCGAGCGGCATGTGCGCGGCGTGAGGATGACGCCCGCCGGGCAGCGGATGCTGCCCTATGCGGCGCGAGCGGCCCGGCTGGTCGCCGACGCGAGGCTTGCCGCACTCGACGATGGTCCGCCCTGCGGCACGCTCGCGATTGGTGCGTTATGGACCACGGGCGCGCTGCAGCTAAGCCGTGCGCTGAGTCACTTCGCGAGCCTGTATCCGCAAGTCGGATTGTCGTTGACGACGGGTACGAGCGATGGGCTGACGGACGCCGTAGCCGAGTGCCGTCTGGATGGCGCATTCGTTGCAGGCCCGCAAGACGATCCCGGCCTCGATGTCGAGACGGTCTTCCGCGAGGAACTCGTGCTCGTCACACCGGCGGCGATGCGCTCGTTGAACGAAGTGGGAAGCGTTGGAAATCTGAAGACGATCGTATTCAGTCAGGGCTGTTCGTATCGCGAGCGACTCGATTTGCTGCTCGCCGAAATGGGGATTCTGTCGGTCGCGGCGCTTGCATTCGGCTCGATCGACGCGATCCTCTCGTGCGTCGCGGCGGGTATCGGTATTACGTTGTTGCCGCGAGGAATCGTGTCGAATGCGGAGCAGAGGAATCACGTCGCGGTCCACGCGCTCGCATCCGACACGGCGCGCATGGAGACGCTGTTCGTGCGGCGGCGCGACGCTTATCTGTCGAATGCGATGCGTGCGTTTCTCGATGTAGCGCGGTCCGAGGCTGGGCCGCTGCCTTGATCTCGTGGTTGTTTTTTTAAAGCCCTCGCTACATTCAACCTGGAGCAGCGCATGATGGGAAAGGTTCGAATCCGCTCGTTGTTCGGTTTGTTGCTGACTGCCGCGATCAGCAGTGCGCCAGCTTCGGGCCAGACATGGCACGATAGCCGCGTGTCATACCGGGTCGCAAACGTGGATGGCCTGTCTATCTTTTATCGCGAAGCGGGTCCGCGCGATGCGCCCACGGTACTTCTTCTGCACGGCTTTCCTTCGTCGTCACGCATGTTCGAGCCGTTGTTGAAACGGCTCGGCGATCAGTATCATCTGGTCGCGCCCGACTTTCCCGGATTCGGACATAGCGATGCGCCCGCGCCCACTAGCTTTGCCTACACGTTCGACCATATCGCGGCCGTGACGAACCAATTCGTCGAGACGCTTGGACTCAAGTCGTATGTGATCTATATGCAGGACTACGGCGGGCCGGTCGGATTTCGCGTTGCGATGGCGCACCCTGAGCGCGTGAACGCGCTGATCATCCAGAACGCCGTCGCGCACGAAGACGGGCTTGGTCCGCTATGGAACACCCGCCGCGCGTTCTGGGCCGACCGTCAGGCGAACCAGGCAGCCGTCGAGCAAAACCTGATGTCGTTGCAGGCGGCGAAGCAGCGCCACATCGGTACCAGTCCGAACGTGGAGTCGTACGATCCCGATCTATGGACGGACGAATACGCGTTCCTTAGCCGTCCGGGACAGCGTGAAATTCAAAGCGATCTCTTCTACGACTATCGAACCAATGTAGCGTCCTATCCGCGCTGGCAAGCATGGCTGCAAAAGACGCAGCCGAGAACACTCGTCGTGTGGGGCCGTTACGATCCGTCGTTCCTGCCGGCGGAAGCGGACGCATATCGGCGCGATCTTCCAAAGGCCGAGATTCACGTTCTGGATGCGGGACATTTCGCGCTCGACGAAAAGCCCGATGAAATTGCCGAGCTGATACGCGGATTTCTTGCAGTCAAAAACCAATAAGCAAAATATAGGTTTAACGTTACGCGCCGTTGCTGCTGCAATCGCTGCGCGCATCGCGATAGCATCCAATCGTCTCTTGTTTGACGCCCGCCTCACTTTAGCTCTTCACACAGCAATCCACGCGCGACTTTGCTTTGCGCTCGTCGTCGTTTGGGACAACAATGTAGTGTGTTGCTGTATCTGCATCAGACAATCCGCAGTCTGCGAAAAGGATTCCTCACTCGTTAATAAGGAGGCGAAATGGTCCCAGGACCGAGTTCGACTTCGATCACAAGAAATGGCGAAGGCAAGCCGTCAGTCGTGTATGTCATCGACGACGATGAATCGATCCGGTTTGTGTTGAATGGGCTGGTGCGCTCGGTAGGTCTGCATGTGGAGACATTCGAGTCACCCAAGGATTTCCTCGCGTTTCCCAAGTACGACGCACCCAGTTGCCTGATTCTCGATGTCAGGCTGCGAGGCGAGAGTGGTCTTGCGTTCCAGCAGGAGGCGCATCGCTGCGGCGTGCGCATGCCGATCCTGTTCATCACGGCACATGGTGACATCGAGATGACGGTCAAGGCGATGAAGGCGGGCGCGCTGGATTTCTTCGCCAAACCATTCCGCGATCAGGACATGCTCGACGCGATCGCTCACGCGCTCAAGCGCGATGCCGAGCGACGCGAGTCGGAACACGCATTGGCGACGCTGCAAGAGTCGTATGAATCGCTGACGCAACGCGAGCGTGAGGTGATGAAGTACGTGGTGTCCGGCATGTTGAACAAGCAGATTGCCTATGAGCTGCATCTGAGCGAAATCACCGTGAAAATTCATCGCGGCCAGGTGATGAAGAAAATGGCTTCGCGCTCGCTTCCCGACCTCGTTCGAAAAGCAGAGGCGCTTGGTATCGATCAACGGCAGACGAGTTCGAACTGATTCGCGGCGCTTCGCGTCGCGCTTTACGCTGTTCGTGCTCGTTGTGCCAACACCTATTCCATCTGTTCAAAAGACAGTTTCATCTCTTTCGTCAAATTCGCGTCTACAAATGCCGGAAACGGGGCAATAATTTTGCACTCCGTTGAAATAAGGCCTGAACGGCATTTGAAGAGGTTGGAAAAGAATGAGACTGTCTCTATTCGCGTCGACATCACCGATAGCATTGCGTTTCAGACCAATATTCTTGCGCTCAATACAGCCGTGGCGCAGCCGAAGTGCGCTCGCTTGCGCAACGGTCGTCGTCCGCTTCCGTTGTGTTCTTTACATGATCCATGTTGGAGGTTGATATGAAATTCCGTTTGTCGTTCGCGTTATTTTTCGGCCTGTCGATCACGTGTATGCCGGTGCATGCGCAACAGCAGCCTCAGCCCGGATATCACTACACATTGCCGACCAGTCTCGCCGTCGAGGCAGCGCAAGAAGCGATTCGCGTGTGTGAACAGAAGCAGTACTGGGTGACTGCGACGGTGGTCGATATGGACGGTGTGCCGCAAGTCGTCATACGCGGCGATCACGCGACGGTACACACGGGCGAATCGAGTTTCAGAAAAGCCTTTACGGTCGTCACGCTGGGGCCTGAATTCGGCTTCGACCGTTCGAGCGGATTCTTCGAACTGGTCAAAACGAGTCCTTACGCACCGCAACTCGCAACGGTTCACAACGTGATTGCACTGCCAGGTGCTGTAGCGTTCAAGGCGGGCGGCGAGATGGTGGGCGCGCTGGGAATCGGCGGGGCGCCGGGCGGGGACAAGGATGAAGTGTGTGCGGCTGCGGGTGTCGCCAAAGTGGCGAACCGGCTGCCGCACTGATCGCATTGCGCGGGATGTGATGTGGTAGCGAAGCGGGCGCTTCGCTACGCGTCTTTATGCAGCCGCGAGGCCACCATCGACGAGATAAATAGCCGCCGAGAACGTGACGATCGAAAGCACCGTGCTGATGAGAATCGACGTCGCGGCTTCGCTTTGATAGGCACCCGCTTCGTTGGCGAACATCGCGGGAATGGTCGCCGACGGCAGTGCGCACAGCAGGATCATCTGTTGAGCGTAGAGACCGTGTACGCCGAGCAGGACAGTCGCCGCGAACATCAACAGCGGGTGAATGAACAGCTTGAGCCCGAGGTTGGCCCAGACTTCGCTCGACAGCTTCAGCTTGACCGACGACATGATCAGCCCGAGGCAAAGCAGCGAAACGCCTGGCGTTGCCTTGCCGAGCAGATTGAAGGCTTCGGCGAGCACGGGCGGAAACTTGATCTGCAGCAGCGAGCAGACAATGCCAAGCGCCGGTGCCCACATCAACGGACGGCGCACGGCGCTCTTGATGCTCGCCAGAAACGCCTGCGTGCCGCTTCCTTCTCCGCTTGCGACGGTCAGCAGCATGGTCGTCAACGGAATCATCACGAGGCTGGCGATGAGATTGAGAATGAGCACCGAGTAAATGCTGCCAGGACCGAACATCGCCTGCAGGATTGGAATGCCCATGAACGCCGCATCGGGATAGCCGTTGACGAAGCCTTTGAGCGTCGCCGCCTTCAGTTCGCGATAGCGCCACCAGCCGAGCAACAGCGCGATGGTGTACATGCCCATGATGCCGATGAACGTCGCAAGAATCAGTTTGAAGTCGAACAGCTGCGAGCGCGGCGTGCTCGCCATGCCGACCAGCAGCAGCGCCGGGAAAATCCAGCCGAGCACGAGCCGGCTGATCAGCAGACTGTCCGAGTGATTCAGACGTTTGCGCTTGCCGGCGATAAAGCCGAGCACGATCACAAACGCAACGGGTAAAAGCGGACCAACAATCCTGTCTAACATCTCCTGACTCCAAGTTTTGTTATGCGATGCCGTAGCGGTGTTCGTTTAAAGGTTGATGCGATAGTCGCGAATCACATCGGCGTTCGGCTCGATGCCGAGGCCGGGGCCTTGCGGCACGTCGATGCGGCCATTGCGCGGAATGATCGCGTCGCCATAGAGCTGCGCTTCGAGGTCGAAGTAGCGCCATTCGATCAGCGACTTCGGGCCGCCGAGCGCCGCGCTGGCATGCACGCTCGCGAGCAGGCCGGGGCCGTCGTAGAACGTGTGAACCATGACGGTCACGTTGTGCGCGTTCGCCAGTGCAAAGACCTTTTGCAGTTCCGTGATGCCGCCCATCTTCGCTGGGCTGGGCTGAATGAAATCGACGGAACCGGCTTCGAGCAGATGCTGAAAGTCCATCAACGTCGACGCGTTTTCGCCCGCCGCGACAGGAATGCCGCTTTGCTTGCGGACGGTGGCGAGACCCGCGTAGTTCTCGGGCGGCCACACGGGCTCTTCGATCCAGCGCAGATTGAACGGGCGGAATTGCTCGGTCATGTCGAGCGCTTCGCGGACCGTCCACGGGCAATTGACGTCGAGCGTGATCTCGATGTCGGGGCCCGCCGCTTCGCGCGCGGCGCGCACGGTTTCGACGGTGACTTCATGAAGCTTCAAGTGCCGGTAGCCGCTTTCCACCGCGCGCCGCACGTTGCGCGCAACCAGTTCCGGGTCGGCGTAACGGATCAGGCTCGCGTAACACGCCAGCGACGTCGCCTCGGCACCACCGAGAAGCTGATGAACCGGCTGGTTCGCGACCTTGCCCGCGATGTCCCACAGCGCGATATCGATCGCCGACAGGCCGTAGATAAACGCACCGCTGCGGCCGAATACGTGGAATTTCGTCTGCAACTCGAACATCGACTTCTCGCGCAGCGCGACGTCGCGGCCGATCAGTTCAGGCGCAAGCATGCCGTCGATGACGAGCTTCACGGCAGGGATCGCCGTGAAGCCGAAGGTTTCGCCCCAGCCGACAGTGCCGTCGTCCGTGGTGACCTTGACGACGAGCGAGTCGACCACTTGCAGGTCTTTGGGTCCCCACACGCCGCCCGCCGACGGTCCGCCCGTCGTAAAGGGAATGCGCAGGGGAATGGTTTCGATGCTGGCGATTTTCATCTGGAAGTACCTCGATCGGGTTGCGGAGCGGACCGGCGAAAGCCCGCCGTATGTTTTGCATGGTATGAGACATCCTGTTGTCCTTCAAGTGAACAAGTTGTTCCTTTTGTGCAAATCACTTGAGCGCGGCGCGCAACATAGGGCTTGATGGCAGGGGATTTACGTGTGCTTATGGATAAAGCGCTGCACGCGGAGAAGGGCTGCGTTTGAGTCAGGATGTAGAATAAGAAGACAAGCAACAGCCCTTACACGACCATGAGCGAACTCAACGTGCGGCGCGTCGAACGGCGGCCCCATCTCGCGGAGCACATCACACGCTCGCTGAGCGACGAGATCGCGTCCGGGCGGCTGAAGCCCGGCGACCGTCTGCCTACCGAGCACTTTCTTTCCGAGAACTTCGGGGTCAGCCGCAATGTGGTTCGGGAGGCGATTGCGAGCCTGCGTGCGCAAGGGCTGATCGAGTCGCGCCAGGGAGTCGGCGCGTTCGTCGCAGCGGCGCGCCAGCCGTCCGAACCGCTACAGCCGGTGAGTTCGCAACTGCTGGAAGGCGACGACACGATCCGCAACATGTTCGAAGTGCGGGCCGTGCTGGAGAGCCAGGCCGCCGCGCTCGCAGCCGTACACATGACGCCGCGCAGGCTCAAGCCGATTCAGGCAGCCGTCGAACGGATGCGCTACGAAGGCGCGCCGACATCGGACACCGTCAACGCGGACCTCGACTTTCATCGCGCGGTGGCGGCTGCGTCGGGCAACGACTATCTCGCCGCGATGATCCGCATCGTGCTCGAACCGATGCGCCCGCTGATCGCGGCGAACTTCGCGAGGCAAGGGCCGATGTTCGGCAAGATCCCCAATACGGCGCGCGCGGAGCACGAGACGCTGATTCAGGCGTTCATCGACAAAGACGCCGCGGCTGCGCGCGAACTGATGGGGCGACATATCGTGAGCGCCGCGTCGCGGTTCGGGTACGACATTTCGTTTTTCTGAGCCCGCGCATTTACACCGTGTAAAGAGTGATGTGAGTCACACGCCGTTCATGTCTTCGTGCGTCGAACGTATAGTCGGCCCGTGCGTCGGCGATGCGTAGCCGACTGATACGCGTGGCCCGCCGGGCCGCGCCTGATCAGATGAGGATGGAACAGCGTATGAAACTGATATTTGTCGGCGATCCGATGTGCTCGTGGTGCTATGGCTTCGGCAAGGAAATGAGCGCGATTGCGCAAAGCATGCCGGATCTGGAAGTTCAGGTTGTCGTGGGCGGCATGGCGGCGGGCTCGACCCAGGTGCTCGATGACGCAGCGAAACAGTTCAGGCTCACACATTGGGCGCGCGTCGAGCAGATGAGCGGCGCAGAGTTCAACCGCGAAGCGCTGATGGCACGCAAGGACTTCGTCTACGATACGGAGCCGGTTTGCCGGGCTGTCGTGGCGGCGCGGATGCTTGCGCCCGGCGTCGATCTGCTGAAGGTGTTCCGTGCGTTTCAACGCGCGTTTTACGTCGACGGACTCGATACGACGGATGGCGAGGTGCTCGCGGAAATCGGCGCGAAGGCGATCGCGGAGCAAGGCATCGCGGTGACAGCCGATGCGTTCTTCGAAGTGTTCAGCTCGGACGAGGCTATCGATGCCGCGCAGCAGGATTTTGCTTTGACGCGCCGCCTGGGCGTGCAAGGCTTTCCGTCGTTGTTCGTTGAAGTCGACGGAAAGATTGGCCGTCTCACTTCGGGCTATGCAACGGCCGGGCAGGTCACGCGGGCGCTCGAGTCACTGGCCGCATAGCAGCGGCGTCTAAAGCAAGTAGAGCCACGCCAGCAGCGTCACGATGGAAAACAGCGTCGTCGTCGAAATGGCGGCGCCCGTCGATGTCTTCTCGACGTCGTACTCGACCGCGAGTACGTAGGCGCTCTTGGCCGTGGGCACGGCAGCGCAGATGACTGCCGCAAGGGTCGTCGTTCTGTCCAGCCCGACCGCGACGCATAGGCCATACACGACGAGCGGCATTGCAATCAGTTTGAGTGCCGCGAGCAACGCGTAGCGGCTCAGATGGCCGCGCAGTTCGTCGATCGACAGGTCGAGGCCGATGGCGAACAGCGCGCACGGCGTCAGCGCTTCGCCGAGGATGCCGAGGTAGGTGACAGCGGGCGCGGGCAGCGTGAGCCCGCCGACCGACCACAGCAAGCCGAGGATCGTCGCAAGAATCACCGGGTTCGTGCCGATCTGCTTCGCGAGTGCGCCGCCGCGCATCTTGCGCGTACCCGTCTGCTGATCGACTTCGAGCAGCACGACGAGGGCGGGAAACATGATTGCGCCGACAAACACCGTCGCGACGGCCGCAGCGAGCACGCCATGCTGACCTTGCAGCGCTCTGAGGATGGGCAGCGCGACGAAGCCCGTGTTTGTCATCGAAACGATCGCGCCGAGCATGGCGCTTTTCCCGAGACTCGCGTGCAACACGGTGCGCGCGACGACGAGCGCGGCGGCGAAGCAGATCAGCGAGCCTGCGCCGAACGCGGCGAGGAAGCGCCACTCCAGAAGCGATTCGAGCGGTTCTTTGGCGACGGTCAGAAAGACGAGCGCCGGCATCGCGACGTAGTAGGCGAACTGCATCAGCGGCCCGGCGACCGTGTGCGGCAGATAGCCCCCTACGCGGGCGAGCCAGCCCGTCAGGATGATCGCGAAGATCGGCAATATCAGACTTGCGATGTGCATGATGGCGCTCCCTGCGTAGATGGGACGTCCGGATGCAGTTGCGTGTGCAAGATTTCGCGGGTGATGTGCCGGGCCAATCCTCAACCGTTAGACCAATGACAAAAAGGCAAGTCCGCAGGCACGATCTCGCCAGAGAAGAGTAGTCGATCTGGACGTCGGCGGAGAGCGATCCTCCGCGGTATTTCAAGTCAGCTTGAGCGTCACCACGCCGGACAGGATGACGACGGCGGCAATCGAGCGGCCATAGCCGCTGCGCTCCTTGAGAAAGAAGACGGAGATCGCGGTGCCGAAGAGAATCGCCGATTCCCGCAAGGCGGCCACCATCGCGATCGGCGCGCGCGTCATCGCCCATAGCACGAGCGCATAGGCGGCAAGCGTGCAGGCGCCTCCTAACAGCATGAGATGCCAGCGGGCGCGCAGATGTCGCCGGGCGGCTTCGCCGCGACGCGCGACCGCCCACACGAGAATAGGCGGCGCGGTAAGCGCGAACATCCACATCGTGTACGACGCAGGATTCCCGGACATGCGAACGCCCGTTCCGTCGACGAGCGTATAGACCGCCACGGTGACGGCGTTCATGAGCGCGAAACGGCTGGTGCGCGCGGTGCTGTGGCCCGCCGGGGTCACGAACAACAGGCCCAATATGCCCGCGCAGATGAGCAGGATGCCGCTCCATTCGCCCATCGTGAGCCGCTCGCCGATGATCGGACCGCTTGCGAGCGCAACGAGCAACGGCGGCGCGCCGCGCATCAATGGATACGCGTGGCTCATGTCGCCGCTGCGATACGCCGCGCCGATCAGCACGAAATAGAAGATGTGAATCACGCCCGATGCCGCGATGTAGGGCCAGCTGCTCGCAGCTGGCAACGGCAGGAACGGCAGCGCGGCCAGGCAAAAAGCGGCTGCGCTGGACGTCACGAATACGATGTCGAGAAACTTGTCCGGGCTGGACTTTACAACGGCATTCCAGCTTGCATGAAGAAACGCGGCGAAAAGCACCAGCAGCATGACGCCTGTGGACATGGTTTCGACTCTCCTGTATCTGACGGGAGAATATCTATCTTGTGACGGCCAGACAAACCAGATAAATTGGCCATTCGCGTTAAATAAACTAACCCGAATGAAGCGAGCCTTGCCCCCGCTCAATGCGTTGCGTGCTTTCGAGGCTGCCGGAAGGTTGGGCAGCTTCAAGGAAGCCGCCGCCGAATTGCACGTCACTCATGGCGCAGTGAGCCAGCAGGTGCGTCTCCTGGAGGAGTGGCTCGGCGCGCCGCTGTTCGAGCGGCACAACCGGCGCGTCGAGCTTACACCGGCCGCGAAGGCTTACCTCGATGAAGTTGGCCCCGTGTTCGAGCAGCTCGCGCAGGCCACCGCGAGATACGGCGTAGCGGGAAGGGTTTCGCGAACGCTGACCGTCAATGCCGTGGCGACCTTCACGCTGCGCTGGCTGGTGCCGAGGCTCGCGCACTTTCGTGACGCGCATCCGGGGATCGACGTGATACTGGAGACGTCGAACGAACCGCTGGAAAACCTGAAAGAGACTTACGACGTGATCATCCGGGGCGGGCCGGACACGTTCTACGGATACACGATGCGGCCGTTTCTTTCCGAGGAAAGGATTCCCGTCTGCAGTCCGGCTCTGCTTGAACGCATTCCTCTTCGGACGTTCAACGATCTACGCCAGCACACGTTGCTGCACACGTCGAGTCTGCCGCGAGTCTGGCCGAACTGGCTGGCGAAGGTAGCGATGCCCGCACTCGTACCCGCTGCCAACCTCACGTTCGATCACTTCTTCCTCGCGCTGCAGGCTGCCGTCGATGGCATCGGCATTGCAATGGGCCCGACAGCGCTGGTCGCCGACGATATCGCCACGGGCCGGCTCGTCATGCCGTTCGAACATCCGCGTTTGCCGTCGCGCAGCTATTGCACCTACGTTCCGGATGCGAAGTCGACGGATGAACTGGTCATCACGTTTTGCGCATGGCTCGAACGGGAGGGCAGTGATTCTTCGGCATTTTCGATGACGTGATCCAGATTTGCCGATTCACGTTGCCGTGTACGGCGCATACACTGCCTGTCGGAGACTCATGGCGATCAGGTGTCGATAGTGGACAGTGTCAATCTCGAAGTGTTGAAGTCCAGCGTGCGCTGGCTCGAACAGGGACATCGCGCGCTGCTTGTGACTGTGGTGAAGACGTGGGGCTCGTCGCCGCGTCCCGAAGGCGCGATGCTCGTTGTGCGCGACGATGGCGCGGTGGTCGGCTCGGTATCGGGCGGCTGCATCGAAGACGATCTGATCGATCGCGTGCGTCAGCGCGGAATCGAGCAGACGGAGCCCGAAGTCGTTAAATACGGCATCAAGGCGGAAGAGGCGCATCGCTTCGGTTTGCCGTGCGGCGGCACGATCCAGCTCGTGCTGGAGCCTTTGACGAAGGCGAGTGGCATTGCTGAACTATGCGATGCCGTTGAAGACGGACGGCTCGTTGCGCGCGCACTCGATATGCAAACGGGTATCGCGCGTTTGAATCCCGCGCAAGCAACCGACGGCGTCGAGTTCAACGGCAAGTATTTATTGACGATACACGGCCCGCGTTACCGGATGCTGGTGATCGGCGCGGGGCAACTGTCGCGCTATCTGTGCAATATCGCCGTGGGGCTCGATTATCAGGTGACGGTGTGCGATCCGCGCGAAGAATACACGGACGAATGGAACGTGCCCGGCACGAAAATCGTTCGTACGATGCCCGACGATACCGTGCTCGATATGAAGCTCGATGAACGGTGCGCCGTGATCGCGCTCACGCATGATCCAAAGCTCGACGATCTCGCGCTGATGGAAGCGTTGAAAACGCCTGCGTTTTATGTCGGCGCATTAGGCTCACGGCGCAATAACGCAGCGCGGCGCGAAAGACTCAAGGAGTTCGATCTCACCGAGACGGAACTCGCACGGCTGCATGGGCCGGTTGGGATTTATATCGGCAGCAGAACGCCGCCTGAGATCGCGGTGTCGATCCTCGCCGAAGTCACGGCCGTGAAGAACGGCGTCATCATGCCGCCGTCGTTGCAGGTCGGCGCGGCAAAGAGCGCGCAGGGCACGGCGTCATCCATCGTCGATTCAGAGCTCGCATGCTTCGCCTGACGCACGCTCCGAAGCGAACTACTTCGCGTTAGCCGCCGTATCAAATGGACTCAGTTGCGCGGCGGCGGCGAACATCTCCGTGAACTGATCGAGCGCCGCGAGCGTGTCGCGTCCGCTGCGCGTGATCCGGTAAAACGAAAACTCCACTTCCGGCCGGATCACGTCGATGCGTACCTGGTAGTGCCGGCAAATGTGCTCGCAGAACGACGGCATGATCGCGACGCCGAGTCCTTCGTGCGCCATCGCAATCGCCGTCTGCAGATGCCCGATCACCGTCCGGCGGCCTGTCGTCACCTCTTCTTTCGACAACGATGCCTCGATCAGGCGCTGTAACGGGTTGTCCTTCGGCAGCGTGATGAGCGGAAGCCCTTCGAGCGCGCGCCATTGCACGCCGTCGCGCGGCACCTTGCCGATGCCATGCGCGCTTTCCATCGTCGACGAGACCACGACGAGTCGCGTCGGAAAGATCGGCACGCGATCGATGCCGGAAAGCTGCGAAAAGAAAATCCCGAACGCAGCATCGAGATCGCCTTCCTCGACCATCTTCAGCAGTTCGCCCGGCGGACGGTCGACGAGTTCGATCTGCGCGTCGGGGTTGGTCTCCGCGAAGCGCGCGAGCACTTGCGGCATCAGGCTCGCGGCGATCATCGGCGTGCAGCCCAGCAGCAACGAGGCCTGTTTTTGCCGGCCCAGCTCGTTCAGCTCGATCACGGATTTTTCGAGCGTCTCGACGATCTTCATCGCCGTCGGGTAGAACAGGCGGCCCGCTTCCGTCAGCGCGACGGTGCGCGTGGTGCGCTCGAACAGGCGGCAGTTGAGCTGGGTTTCGAGTTCGCGAATGATCGCGCTCAGCGCGGCCTGACTCAAATGCATGCTCTGCGCGGTCTTCGTGAAGCTCGATGCGTTCGCGACGCCGAGAAAGACTTTGAGTTGTTTGAGGGACAGGTTCATCGACGGCGATCCTTGAGGCGGGGCACGGTAGGGCTGCCCGGATTCTATCGCCGTGCAGGCGTGTCCGCGACCGGGACAAGACCCGATCGCGGGCACGCTGCCGCCGTGACGCGGCGGCGGATCATGCCGCGCAAACGTTGCAACCGCGCGTGTTTCAAGCGAAAGCGCGGGCGGGCACGGCGGTTTTTACGCGAATGCGTACCGGCCTTCGTCATCACGGACGATCGTCCGCGTGGCGCCCGTATCTTCGAGCCAGCGCACGATTTCGCGGCCATCGCGCGTACCCGTTGCGGACATCAGCTCGGTAAAGCGCTTCGGGCCATCTGTGAGGGCGGCTTCGAGCGAGTCGAAGCGCGCGCCCGTGAACGCGGGCGGCGTCGGCACGCGGTGTTCGAGATCGCGCTCCTCGCCGGGACGCAGCAGCGGCAGCGTGAGATCGAAGCCCACCTTTGCCGTCACCGTCGCGCCGTCGAGCGAAGGATCGAGCGGCATCGCGCGCATGCCGCTGTGCATCACGAGATCGCGGTCGGCCTGGAAGCGCGTCGCGAGTGCCCAGTCCATCTGCTCGTCGGAGTAGATGTCGATGTCGGGATCGACGACGAACACATGCTTGACGTTCGCAAGCGACGCGAACACGGCGGCGATCGCGTTGCGCGCTTCGCCGGGCACGCGCTGTTGCATCGCGACGCGCACGTTGAACATGCCGCCCGTCGCGGGGCTCGCATACACGCTCTTGATCTCGCGCACCGCTGTTTCGAGTGCGCGCCAGACGGTCACTTCCGTGCGCAGCGCGGCGAGTTGAGCGGTATCGGTGCGCGCCATCGTGCGGCCGCCGATCGTGCATGTCTGGAACACGGCATCCTTGCGATGCGTGATGGCCGTCAGATGAAACACCGGGTTCGTCTTGATGCCGCCGTAGTAGCCGAGGAATTCGCCATACGGTCCTTCCGGCTCCGCGTGGCCGCGTTCATCCAGATAGCCTTCGAGGATGAACTCCGCGTCGGCGGGTACGAGCAGATCGTTGGTCACGCATTTGACGACACCCATCGGTGCGCCGCGCAATGCGGCGACGAGTTCGAGTTCGTCGGCGGGAATGCGCATCGTCGCGCCGACGTGGTCGATGGGATGCGTGCCGACGGCGAACGCGATCGGCAGCCGCTCGCCGCGCTTCGCGTGGGCAATGGCGATGGCGCGCAGATCCGACGGCGCGACGAGATCGACGCCCGCCGTGCGCCGGCCGCGCAGCATCAGACGGCGAATACCGACGTTGGTCCAGCCCGTGTCGGGATCGACCGCGAAGTCGATCGACGCGGAGATATACGGCGCGCCGTCCAGATCGTGCTGCAGATGCACGGGCAGCGCGGTGAAGTCGCACTCGTCGCCCGTCAGCACGACCTGTTGCACGGGCGCTTCTTCGCGGCGCACTTCGACGAGTTTGCCTTTGCTGCGCAGACGGTCGCGCACGACTTCGAGCAGTTGCGCGGGCGTGGTGTCGAAGGCTTTGGCGAGGCGCGTACGGCTTGCCGCAACGCTGCCCGCGAGCGACACCGTGCCGCCCGCCGGCTGCTGGAACCATACCGCGCGCGGGTTGCCTTCCATGATGCGGGCGATATCGGCGAGATCGACGGGCTCGTCGCGACGTTCGAGTTCCGTGTCGTCGAGCGACGCGAGAAAGCGCCGCAGTCGGAAGCGTTCGAGGTCAGGCAGTTCCGCGCCTTGCGCGGTCGAATGAATGGCTGTCTTGGGTCTCAATGTCGTGTCCTTATGTGCAGGGCGCTACGTGATGCGCGCCCTCAGAAGCGTGCTGACAGCGCAGTGGCCGCGAGGTGCGCGGCAAAGCCGCTCGAACCCGCGGCGGGCATGTCGGGCGCGAGATGCAGGAACTGCTTGACGGCGCGCAGCGTGACGGCGCTGCAGCCTAGCAGCGTGTCGGTGAGCGCATCGGCTTCGTCGTCGAGCGACGCAACGGGCACGACACGGCTCACGAGACCTGCAACGAGCGCTTCCTGCGCCGACAGCCGCACGCGGCTCAGCACCATGTGCGCGACCGTTTTCACGGGAACGCGCCCGATCAGCGCGGACATGACCAGCGTCGGCGGAATGTCGCGTTCCATTTCGGGGATCTGGAAGACGGCGTCGTCGGCGGCGAGCGCGACGTCGCACACGCCTGCCAGCGCGCAGCCGACACCGATCGCCTCGCCGCGCACCACGGACAGCACGGGCACGCGCACGGCCTTCAACGCGTCGTAAAGCGCGAGCGGCGGCGCGGCGACCACGCGCCGCAACGTTTCCGCCGACGGCTTGGCGCCTTGAGGCGGCATCGGCGACTGGCGGCCTTTGCAGAAGTCCTTGCCGCTGCTGACGATACGCACGAGCTTCGTATCGTCATCGATCGTGGTGACGGCGGCGATGATCGCATCGCTCATCGGCTGATCGATCAGGTTGCCGTTCTCGGGCCGGTCGAGCACGATGTCGAGCAGCGCGCCCTTGCGGCGGATTGCGACGGATTCAGTGGACATGTGCGCCTCCTTGAGCGCGATGAATGTATTCCCAGACTACTTTTGGCGTGGCGGGCATCGCGAGTTCGTCGTTGCCGTACTCGCGCAGCGCGTCGGCCAGCGCGTTGAAAATCGTCGCTGTGGCGGGCGTGATGCCGCTTTCGCCGCCGCCTTTCACGCGCAGCGGATTGCCATGCGTCGGGTCTTCCGTCAGTTCCACATTGAGTGGCGGAATCACGCCGGCGCGCGGCATGCCGTAGTCCATGTACGAACCCGTCAGCACCTGCCCCGTCTCGCGATCCACGTAGAAGCCTTCCGAGAGCGCCTGGCCGATGCCCTGCGCGAGCCCGCCATGCACCTGGCCTTCGACGATCAGCGGATTGATCGGCTGCCCCACGTCGTCGACGGACGTGTAGTTCACGAGTTCCACCATGCCCGTATCGGGGTCCACTTCGAGTTCGCAGATCGCGGCGCCCGTCGGATGCGCGGGAACACGCGTGTTGACTTCGGCGTGTGCGTAGAGCTTTCTCATCGATGGATCGCCGGGCACGCCGTCCTTCGAGACCTGATGCGCGACTTCCGCGAGACTGATCCGCTTGCCCGAAGCGGACGCGGTGAACGACGTATCCGCGTACTCGACTGCGGATGCGTCCACGCCAAACAGCGCGGCGGCGACCTGCTTGCCCGTCGCGATGATCTGCTGCGCGGTGTCGACGAGCAGCATGCCGCCGAGGCGCATCGTGCGGTCCGAGTGGCTACCGCCACCGACGCTCACGAAGGCCGTGTCGCCCGTGCGCAGCTTCACGGCTTCCATCGGCACGCCGAGTTGATGCGCGATGACCTGCGCGAACGTGGTTTCGTGGCCCTGGCCCGTCGACTGCGTGCCCGACACGATATCGACGCTGCCGTCCGCGCGCACCGTCAACTCGATGCGCTCGCGCGGCGCGCCGACGGGCGACTCGATGTAGTTCGCAAGCCCGATGCCGCGCAAGCGGCCATTCGCGCGCGATTGCGCGCGGCGCTCCTCGAAGCTGTCCCACTGCGCGAGCGTCAACGCACGCGCCATGTTGCGTTCGAATTCGCCGCTGTCGTACGTGAGACCCATCGGGCTGCGGTACGGCAGCTTGTCATGCGTGACGAGATTGCGCCGGCGAATTTCCGCGCGGTCGATGCCGAGTTCGGCGGCAGCGAGATCGAGCATGCGTTCGATCACATGCGTCGCTTCGGGCCGGCCCGCGCCGCGATAGGGTGCAGTCGGCACCGTGTTGGTCATGACGGCACTGACATGCACGGCGGCTACGGGCACGTCGTAGACGGTCGTCATGATGCGCGTGCCGTTCGACATCGGCACGTAGGACACCGTATGCGCGCCGACGTTGCCGATCCATTCGTTGTCGATGGCGAGAATGCGGCCGTCTTTCGAAAAACCGATTGCGGAGCGGATGATCGCGTCGCGCCCCTGATAGTCGGACAGGAATGCTTCGCTGCGGTCGCTCGTCCATTTCACCGGTCTTCCGATGCGGCGCGCCGCCCACACCACAGCCAGTTGCTCGACGTAGACGAACGAGCGCGGCCCGAAGCCGCCGCCCGTATCGGGGCAGACGACGCGCATCCGCGCAGGCGGCACCTTCAGCGCCGCAGCGAGCACTAGTTGCTGGCGCACCGCGCCCTGGCTGCCGGAGATCAGCGTGTAGACATCGTTGGCCGCGTCGTGCATGCCGATCGCGCTGCGCGGTTCCATCTGGCAATTGACGAGCCGGCTGTGATGAAACTCGCGGCGGATCACGTGATCAGCTTCCGCGAGAATCTGGCGCGCGGCTTCGCGGTCGCCGATCTGCGTCTGAAAGCACAGGTTGCCGGGCGCGCCGTCCCACAGTTGTGGCGCGTCGGGCTGCATCGCGTCCGCGCCGTTGATGACGGCATCGAGCACGTCGTAATCGACCGCGATCAGCTCCGACGCATTGCGCGCCTGCAACGGCGTTTCGGCGATCACCATCGCAATCGCCTCGCCGACGTAGCGCACGCGGTCCACGGGCAGCGGGATATGAAACTGATTGAAGATCGAGCCCGTCAGCGACGTGAGGAAGGCTTTCTTCGTGGCGTCGACGGCATCGACGGGATTCGGCACATGGTCGACGCCCTGAAAGCCGTCGTCGAGATAGTCCTGGCCGACCAGCACGGCGATCACGCCGGGCGCTTCCTGCGCGGCGCTGATATCGACAGAACGCAATCCAGCATGCGCATGAGGCGAGCGCAGAAAGGCCGCATGCAACTGGCCATCGACGCGAATGTCGTCGGTGTACTGGCCGTTGCCCGTCACGAAGCGCTGGTCTTCGACGCGAGGTATCGGTTTGCCGATCATGACGCGTGTTCCTCCATCTTCGCGAATGGCGCCTCGGGGTACATCTCGCGTGCTGCGTGACGCACTGCTTCGATGATGTTCACGTAGCCCGTGCATCGGCAGATGTTGCCTTCCAGCGCGTGACTGATGCTCGCCACGTCGAGCGCCGGTTCCTGGCGCAGATAGAACGCGCTGGCCATGATCATGCCGGGCGTGCAGAAGCCGCACTGCAGGCCGTGGCACTGCACGAACGCGTTCTGCACGGGGTGCAGCTTGCCGCCGCATTGCGCGCTCAGACCTTCGACGGTCACGACCTGTCCCCCGCTCGCCTGGGCGGCGAGCACGGTGCAGGACTTGACGGCGTTGCCGTCGAGATGAACGGTACACGCGCCGCATTGGCTCGTATCGCAACCGACATGCGTGCCCGTCAGCCGCACATGCTCGCGCAGAAATTCGACGAGCAGCGTGTTGTCGGGCACGTTGTGCGAGACGTCCGTGCCGTTCACCTGGAGTTGGACTTCAACCATGATTCACCTGTCTTTCCCGTTCATGCAGCGTGCTCATTCGGCGGCGGGTTCGTTCGCTGCGCTGAGCGTCGCGTTGAAGCGCTTGAAGAACTCGGCGGCCAGCTTGTTCGCTACCGACGTGACGAGCCGCGAGCCGATCTGCGCGAGCTTGCCGCCGACCTGCGCTTCCGCCACGTAAGTGAGCAGCGTGCCGTCTTCGGCATCGGCGAGCGTGACGGTCGCCGTCATCTTGCCGAAGCCCGCGATGCCGCCTTCGCCTTGGCCGACAATCCGGTAGCCATTCGGCGCATCGCGTTCGGACAGTTCGAGCGTGCCCTTGAAGCGCGCTTTCACGGGCCCGACGGAGGCGACCACGACGGCCTTGTACGCGTCTTCGTTTTCCGCCGTGAATGCTTCGCAGCCGGGAATGCATTCCTGCAGCACGGTCGCGTCGTTAAGTCCTTGCCATACCTGTTCGCGCGATGCCGCGATGGTTTGCGATCCGGTGAATTCCATCCTGTTCTCCTGATTTGAGCGACGTCGTTACGACGCGAGCAGCGCTTGCAACGCGCGGCGGGTATAGGTTTCGATCAGATGCGCGCGGTACGATGCCGACGCGTTGGCGTCGTCGGGCAGCATGTCGCGGTCAATCCACAGCGACGCGAGCGCGGCCTCCGACAAGTCCTGCTGCAACGCGGCCTCCGCATCGAACCAGCGGAACACCGACGCGCCCGCGCCCGTCACGGCCACACGCACGGCATCGTCGTACTGTGCGATGAACACGCCCGTCACCGCATAACCCGACGCGGGATGCCGGTACTTCGCGTAGGCGGCGCGGCGCGGAATGGCGAATTCGATCGCGGTGACGAGTTCGTCGGCTTCGAGCGTGGTTTCGAATGTGTCGATGAAATAGTCGTCGGCGGGAATGCGCCGCTGCGACGACGTGATGACGTGCGCGTTCAGTGCGAGCACGGCGGACGGATAGTCCGCTGCCGGATCGTTGTTCGCGACCGATCCGCCCATCGTGCCGCGGTTGCGCACCTGCGGATCGGCGATCACGCTGGCCAGATGCGCGAGCGCGGGAATCGCCTCGCGCACGACATCGGATGCGGCAACTTCCGCGTGCTTCATCAGCGCGCCGACATGCAGCGTGTCGCCGCGTACTTCGATGCCGCGCAGTTCGCCGATTCGCGTGAGATCGATCAGATGCGACGGCGCCGCGAGGCGTTGCTTGAGTGTCGGGATCAGCGTCATGCCGCCCGACAGTGGCCGCGCTTCGTCATGCTCGCGCAACCAGGCGACCGCTTCGGCAAGCGACGCTGCGCGCAGATAAGTCGTTTCGTACATGCTGTCTCCTGCGGCATGCGTGTGGTCTTCGCGCATGCCGGACTTCTGTGTTGACCGCGATGGCCTGTTACGGCTCCGAGAGCCAGTTCTCCAACGCAGTGGCCAGTGCGACGGGCACTTCGTACATCGCGTAATGTCCCGCGTTGCGCAGCGTTTCCAGCGTGGCGTTCGGATACCACGCGAGCCACGTGCGCGTCATCAGGTCTGCCGTGATGGTCGGATCGTGCTCGCCGACGAAAAGCTTCACGGGCGTCCGATTGCCGTCGACCTGCGCGGCGAAGTCGCCCGTGGCCCATTGCGGCAGATAGCCCGCGAACGCTTCGCGCCGCGAGTCGCGCAGCGACAGTTGCGCGAGATGCGTGCTCCATGGCGAGGCGAGCCGGCTGCCTGTCGAAAAGTGAATGATGCCTGCGCGTTTCGTCACGTCGTCGATGCAGGCGGAAAACATCGCGACGCGCGTTTCGTCCATGCGCGAGCCGCACGCGGGCACGGCGGACACGCCCGCCATTTTGACGACCCGTTCGGGCGCGGCGAGCAGCACGCGCTGCATCGCCATGCCGCCCATCGAATGGCCGATCAGGCTGAAGCGCTGCCAGTCGAGATGATCCGCGAGCGCGAGCACGTCGCGCGCGACTTCGTCGAACGTGAACGCGCCGTCGATATCACGCGAAAGCCCGTAGCCGCGATAGTCGAAGAACGCATAGGAGAAGCGTTCGGGATCGAATGCGGGCGTGAGCGCATGCCAGTCGGCCGAGCTGCCGAACCAGCCGTTCAGCGCGATTACCTTGTGCGGACCGTGTCCGAACTGCTGGAAGCCGTTGAGCGTCGTCATGATTCAGTGCTCCCCGGCGTGTGGATACGGCAGCGCGGCAGCGATACGCCCGCGGCATTCGCCGAAGCCGATCGATACGGCACCCGGCGAGCTGGCACGCGCGCTCAACACGATCTCGTCGCCGTCTTCGAGGGCGATGCGCGATTCGCCGTTCGGCAGCGCGAGCGGCTTCTTGCCCGCTTCGCTGAGTTCCGTCAGGCACGCGCGCGATGCGTCGCTGGCGCCCGAAATCGTGCCGCTGCCGAGCAGATCGCCTGTGCGCAGATTGCAGCCGTTGCTCGTGTGATGCGCGATCATCTGCGCAAAGGTCCAGTACAGATTGTCGGGATGCGTGTGCGTGATCTGCATGGCGGACATGCGATCGCTGCGCATCGCGGCGGTGGACAGATGTGCGTACAGGTCCAGATGCAGGCCGCCGTTTTGCTGATCGTGCGACCCGCGAAGATGCGGCAGGATCGCGGGGTCGCCCGCTGCGCGCGAAGGCGCGGCCTTGCGGAACGGCGCGAGCGCTTCTTCCGTGACGAGCCACGGCGACACGCTGGAATGGAAGCTTTTACCGAGGAACGGACCCAGTACCTGTTCGAACCACTGAATGCTTTTGGCCGACCAGTCGTTGAGCAGGCAGTAGCCGAAGACGTGATTACGCGCGTCGTCGATCGCAATGGGGCGCGTCAATGCATTGCCACGACCAATCACGGCCGCGAGTTCCAGTTCGAAATCGAGCATCGGCGCAGGGCCGAAACGCACGTTGCCGTCGGCGTCGCGGAACTGGCCGTATGGACGCCGGACGTCGCCGCCGCTCACGCGCAACGACGAAGCGCGGCCATGATAGGCAATCGGAAGCGACTTGAAAGCAACGGGCAGCGGATCGGCGAGACCTTTGTAGCGGCCGTGGCGCTCGGTGTGATGCAGCGAGGTCAGAAAGTCCGTGTAATCGCCGATCGCGCACGGCAGCGTCAATTCGACGTCGGCCGCGAGCGGCAGCACGGCGTCGATCGACGATGTGAGACGCGAGCGCGCGGGCGCATCGTGTTTCAGCAGATCCGACAGCGCGGCGCGCAGCGCGCTCACATGGCGCGCATCGAGCGCCATCAACGCGTTCAGCGTACTGTCACAGGCCGACGCGCAGGCGGTCGCCGCATCGCCATCGAGCAGGGCCAGATCGTGCAGCGCGCGCAGATCGACGACGCGGTCACCAATCGCCACGCCCGTGCGCGTTTCGCCGTCGCGCACGAACGCGCCGAACGGTAGATTCTGTATGGGGAAATCCGTGTCGCCGGCATTCGCCGATTCGATCCAGCTTCGCCGCGCCGGATCGTGCGTGATGTTCAGGGCACTCATGCGGGGCGTGTCTCCGATACTGCTTTATCTTTTTCAGCGGTCCAGGCGTCGAGCGCCGGCCGAGCTCGCATTTTATAGCCTGCCAGCTCTTCGACGGGCGCAACCGGGACGGTCAGCTCAACGCGCAGTCCGTTCGGATCGAAGAAATAAATGGAGCGCACGAAATGATGATCGGTGACGCCGAGCACGTCGATGCCGTGTTCGATCAGGCGCGCTTTCATCGCTTCGAGTTGTTCGAGCGTTTCGAGACGCAGCGCGATGTGATTGACCCACGACGGCGTGTTCGGCGAAGGCAAGGCAGCCGTCGCATCGCCGAGATCGAAGAACGCGATGTTCGATCCGTCGGCCATTTCGAAGAACACGTGTACGTACGGGCAGTATTCGCCCGTGCTCGGCACGCGGTCGAGGCGGATCACATGGACGAGCTGCAGGCCGAGAATGTCTTCGTAGAAGTGGCGCGTTTCTTCGGCGTCGCGGCAACGCCACGCAAAATGATGCAGGCCGAGCACGGGCGCCGGGCTGGAGTTGGACACGGTGTCTCCTTGTAATGCGGTTCGTACGGGCTGTCGCTGGATTCGGCGTGTGCCGTATCAGACTTCGACGCTATCGACGTCGTATTCGAACAGCCAGCTGTAGCGCTCTTTCACGCGCTCCTCGCTCCATTCGCGATCCACATAGGCGGCTGCGCCTTCCGCGTGCGCAAGCTGCGGATTGTGAAAGCGCGTCGCATTCGCCGCGGAGCCGCGCACCACGCGCGCCGTGCGGTCGAGCCGCAGTGCTTCATAGCGTTGCAGCGCGAGAGGCACATCGTCGACGTATCGTTCGAGGCAGCGTGCCAGCAGGTAGCCGTCTTCGATCGCCATGCCCGCGCCTTGCGCGAGAAACGGCAGGGTCGGATGACAGGCGTCGCCGAGCAGCGTTGCGTGGCCGTGGCTCCAGCGTGCCATCGGCTCGCGCACCATCAGCGCCCACTTGTACGGAATGTCGATGGCCGAGATCAGCGTGCGCACGTCTTCGTGCCAGCCGTCGAAATCGGCGAGGCATTCGTCGAGCGTGCCGCGCTCGGACCACGATTCGACCTGCCAGCCGGACTTTTCGATTGCGCCGACAAAGTTGATCAGCTTGCTGCCGCGCAGCGGATAGTGAATCACGTGCGCGCCCGGACCGACCCAATTCGCGCCGTACGACTCGCGCAAATGTTCGGGAAGCTTCGACGCGTCGATCACGCCGCGCCACGCCATCACGCCGGAAAACACCGGCTCGTCGGGACCGAACAGCGCGCGACGCACGCGCGAATGCACGCCGTCCGCGCCGATCAGCAGATCGCCTTCGCAGGTTTCGCCGCTGACGGCCTGCACGACGACCTTGCCGTTCTGCTGCGAAAACCCTTCCACCTTGTGATTGAGCCGGATCGCGTCGGGCTTGAGCGCGCGCACGACTTCGGCGAGTTTTTCATGCAGGTCGGCGCGATGCAGCGTGAAATAGGGGAAGCCATACGTCTCGCGGGATTCCGCGCCGAGGTCGAAGAGGCGCCAGGTCTGGCCGGTGTTCCAGAGCCGCACGCGCTTGCCGAGCGGCTCGCATGCAAGACCTTCGAGCGCATCGCCGACGCCCAGCCGGAACAGCACGCGCGTCGCATTCGGACTCAGCTGTACGCCCGCCCCGATTTCCTTGAGCGCCTGCGCCTGTTCGAACACCGTGACATCGAAACCTTTTTTCAATAGCGCGGCCGCAGCCGTCAATCCGCCGATACCGGCGCCTGCAATAACTATCTTCATTCGACGATTCGACCTCTTTCGTAATGGGCGCTTTTTATCGACGTTGCTTATCAATCAATCGATAATATTTGTGAGTGACTAACCCGGTGAAATCGGAAATCACTTTAAATCAGCGAATCACGCGAAAGAAGCAAATTAATCCGAATGGATCATCAATGAAATTTGATAATTCGCAGGTGCCTGGGATAAACCCTTTATCGGCGGAAAAAAGCGGATCGTTGCGCGCTCACATACCCCAGCGTTGCACCGTCGCGGTGTCGAGTCCGAACAGATCGAGCACGCGGCCGAGCGTGTGGTCGACCATGTCGGTCAGCGACTCCGGGTTCGCGTAGAAGGCGGGCACGGGCGGATAGACGATCGCGCCCGCTTCCGTCACGGCCGTCATGCTGCGCAGGTGGCCCAGATGCAGTGGCGTTTCGCGCACCATCAGCACGAGACGGCGGCGCTCCTTCAACGCGACGTCGGCGGCGCGCGACAGCAGGCCCGCCGTCATACCTGTCGCGATCTCCGACAAGGTCTTGATGGAGCAGGGCGCGACGATCATGCCCATCACGGGAAACGAGCCGCTCGAAATGGACGCGCCGATGTCGGTGTTCGAATGGCAGACGCTCGCCATCGCGCGGATGTCGGCGACGTTGTAGTCCGACTCGTGCGCGAGCGTGACCTGCGCGGAGCGGCTCATCACGAGGTGCGTTTCGATGTCGAGCTTGCGCAGCAGTTGCAGCAGCCGCACACCGTAAATGACGCCCGACGCGCCACTGATGCCGACCACCATGCGCCGTGGCGGCATGCCTCTCATATCCATAAGATTCTCCCGAATACCAATCCTGGTTCGCGTGACGCGGCGGATGTTAGCACCCGGTTTCTGCTAAAAGAAGCGTAAAAGGCGATTTAATCCCCGCTCCTGGTGTTTTTACCGATCCATTAATAGCTTTGTTCGTTTTGTTCGATTGGTTGATAAATAATTCGCGATTCAAAGCCGTAAATACGTTGGATACACTCTCGGCAACATATGGCAGACCACGGGTATCCGGTGACGGATTTGCCGGCACACGCCAGATGGGGATCAGCCGGCACGCAGCCGGCTGGCGACAATAAAGACATTGGAGACACTGGTTGAAAACGACGAGTCTGCTGGTAGGCGGTTGTGCGGTCGCGCTTAGTTGCCCCGCGTTCGCGCAGTCATCGGTGACGCTGTACGGGAGCATCGACGTCGGCGTCGATTTCGTTACGAACTCGCACGGCGCGCATCTGTATCAGGAATCGGCGGGCAAGCGCACGCCGGATCGCTTCGGGTTTTTGATCAAGGAGGATATCGGCGGCGGCAACACGGTGTTCGCGCGGCTCGAATCGGGCTTCCTGACCAACACGGGCGCGCAGATCAATCCGACGAGCTTCTTCAATCGTGATGCGTACGTGGGCATTTCGAACGACCGGTTCGGCTCGCTGAGCCTCGGCCACATTCCCGACTACGTATACGAATACGTGGGCGGACTGAACAACTCGGTGCCCGGCATCTCGTCGTTCTACACGGTCGGCAATCTGGACGGACTCGCGAACACCCGCGCGCTCGACAACTCGGTGAAGTACGAGACGATCGATTTCCGCGGCTTTCAGGCGGGCGTAATGAACAGCTTCGGCAATCAGACCAACTTCAGCGACGGGCGCCAGTACAGCATCGGCGCGCGTTACCAGAACGGCACCGTGAAACTGGGCGCGGCGTATTCGATGTCGCACAACCGCACCGCCGACCTGTTCGGCACGTTCGGCGTGACGTCGGTGCTCGGCCAGACGCTGAAGCAGGGCGTGCAGTTCAACGCGGAACGGTACAGCACGATTGCCGTCGGCGGCTCGGTCTCGGTCGGCGATTTCATCCCGCACGCAACGTTTACGGACGTGAAGCTCGAAGATCCGCAGGGTTCGGTGACGGAGCGTAACTACCAGGTCGGCGTGAACATCGATCTGAGCGGCGGCAAGCGCTTCTACGTGCTGGGGGTCTCGTACAACCGCTCGATGTTCGAAGGGCTGACGTACAACCAGTACAACCTGTTTCTGACCCATTACCTGTCCAAGAGCACGCAGGTTTACGGGGGCGTCGGCTTGCAGCGCGCGTCCGGCACGGGCGCGAAGGCCGAGCAGTTCGGTTATCAGCCTTCGAGTTCGAGCGCGCAGACGGTTGGACGCATCGGTATCAATCACATGTTCTGACGCGTGTGGCTGGAGGCGATATGGCGTGAGGACGGCTGTGGAACGGGTGAAGAAGCGGTGAAGGAGCGGGGAAGGGCAACGGGGTAGGGCTTTCTTCACCTTTTTCGATCTGATCATCGAGATTTTTTGATTCTGTCGCTTGCCGGCGGGCCGTATATTGAGGCTCCCGGTGGCGGCGCCAAAGGCAAGCAGCACGGGGTGGCGGCGCGCAGCAAACGCGTCGCCGGCCGATCAGGCACATTGGAACGCACATGCAAGCAGACCGCACATTCAACATATCGACCCTCATCGAAGAGCAAAAGACAGGACGTTTCGCCGTTGGCCTGCTGTTCTGGTGTTTCCTGATCATGCTGATGGACGGCTACGACCAGACGGCGGTTTCGTTTGCGGCGCCCGCGATCATCAAGGAGTGGCACGTCGCGCGCGGCGGCTTCGGTCCTGTATTCGGCGCGGGTTTGTTCGGCACGCTGATCGGTTCGTTCATCTTCGGCTATTTCGGTGACCGTTTCGGCCGCAAGCGGGCCATCGTGTCGGGTAGTCTGTTCTTCGGGCTGCTGACGCTGGTGTCCGTATGGGCGACGTCGTTGCACGAACTGATGCTGCTGCGATTCATCGCGGGGCTCGGCATGGGCGGCGTGGTGCCCAATTCGGTTGCGCTGGTGGCCGAATACGCACCTAAGCGTTTGCGCGCGACGTGGGTCACGCTGATGTTCTCCGGTTTCTCGATCGGCGCGGGCTCGGGCGGTCTGGTGTCGTCCGCGTTGATTCATCGCTACGGCTGGCCCGTGATGTTCGTCGTGGGCGGCGTCGGCTCGCTTGCTGTCGCGCTGCTGCTGATCGTCATGCTGCCGGAATCCGCGAAGCTGTTGGTCGTGCGTGAGCGCGGCATCGAGACGGTGCGCAAGCTGGTCGCGCGCCTGCGCCCCGATATCGCTTTGCCTGCGGATGCGCAATTCGTGCCGGGCGAAGTGCAAGAGAAGAAGCGCTTCGTGCTCAAGCTGATCTTCTCGGACGGCCTGCGCGCCATCACGCCGCTGTTGTGGATCGTCTTCATCGTCAATTCGATGGCACTGTATTTCCTGCAGAACTGGTTGCCGATCCTGATGGAAGGCGTCGGCATCAATCCGCAAAGCGCGGGCCTCATCACAACGATGTTCTCGGTGGGCGGCGTGCTCGGTGGGCTGATCCTGTGCCGCTTCGTCGATCGTCATGGCGTGCTGGCCATCATCTCGTTGCCGGCGATCGGTTGTCCTGTTGTCGCGTTGCTCGGGCACGGCATGTCCGAAGCGTGGCTGATGTTCGCAGTGTTCGCGACCGGCTTCTGCGTGGTCGGCGCGCAGTACGGACTCTATGCCGTCGCGGGCATGATCTATCCGACGTCGTTCCGCTCGGCGGGCGTGGGCAGCGCGATCTCGGTCGGCAAGATCGGCTCGGTGTCCGGTCCCGTGATAGGCGGCATTCTGCTGTCGATGCATCTGCCCTTCGCGCAGATGTTCTATGCGGCGTCTGGCCTGTTCCTCGTCGCGACCATCTTTTCGACGGTGCTGGCCGTGCTGTACAGGGCGCGGTTCGGCGAAGAGCACGGCAAGGACAACACTGCCATCAAGATGCGCTCCGCGTTGGGCGATTCCTGATCGCCGCGCGCGACTAGCAACGCGCTCGTTTTTTCTAGACTTGTCGATGCCTGATGTCAGGCTCGCTTCGGCGAGCCGGTGTCCGGCCGTCCCCGCTCGTCTTCCCGGCCTGATGCGATCTCCCTGGATAAAACAGCGATGAATACCGTCTCGCAGACCACTCGCACCATCGACGTGACCGCGCTGATCGAACGGCAAAAACTGCGCGGCTTCTCGTTGTGCCTGATCGCATGGTGTTTCCTGATCGTGCTGATCGACGGCTACGATCAGGTCGCCGCGGCGTACGCGGCGCCGACCTTGATTCGCGCGTGGCACGTGAATGCCGCTGGATTCGGGCATGTGTTCGGCGTCGGACTGTTTGGCGTGCTCGTGGGTTCATTGCTGCTCGGTTTTATCGGCGATCGCATCGGACGGCGGCTCACGATCATTTACGGCTCGCTGTGGTTCGGCATCTTGACGTACGCATGCAGTGACGCGACGTCGCTGGATCAGTTGACCGTGCTTCGATTCTTCGCGGGCATCGGCATGGGCGGCGTCGTGCCGAATACAGTCGCGCTCGTGTCCGAGTACGCGCCGAAGGCTCGCCGCGCGACGTGGATCACGCTGATGTTCTCGGGCTTTTCGATCGGCGCGGGTGGCGGCGGCGCGATTGCATCGTGGCTGCTGCCGCGTTACGGCTGGCCCGTGCTTTTCGAAGTCGGCGGCGTGGCGGCTGTGGTGGTCGCCGTCGCGTCGGTCTGGTTGTTGCCCGAATCGGTTCGCTTTCTGATACTCAATGGCCGCGCGGTGCGGCACATCTCGCGCATCGTGGGCAGGCTCGACCCGCGTATCGAACCAGGCGGCACGGACGTCCGCTATGTCGTCGACGATGAAAAGCGTGTGCGCGCGACGCCGCTTGCATTGTTCAGCAACGGCCTCGCCCGCGTGACGCCCTTGCTGTGGGTGCTGTTCGTGCTGAACTCGCTCGCGTTGCATTTTCTGCAGAACTGGCTGCCGATTCTCTTCAGCATGAGCGCGCTGCCTGCGGCCCAGGCTGCGAAAGCCGCGATGATGTTCCCGGTGGGCGGCACGGTCGGCGCGCTCGCGTTGAGTCGCTGCGTGGACCGCTACGGGGTCGCGGTGATCCTGTTGCTCGCGATGTTGGGTCTTCCTGTGTGCATATCGCTTGGCATGCCGATGCCCGCGCTCTGGCTATATGGCGCGTCGTTCATGAGCGGCGTGTGCGTGATCGGCTGTCAGTTCGCGCTTTATGCCGTGGCGGGCATGCTCTATCCGACGATGCTGCGTTCAGCGGGCGTGGGCTCCGCTATCGGCGTCGGCAAGCTCGGGTCGGTGGTCGGTTCGGTGCTTGGCGGCGTGCTGCTGGCGATGCATTTGCCCGTTGCACAGCTGTTCCTGAACGTGTCGGGTGTTTTCGTGTTCATCGCGTTGCTGTCGGTGTGGCTGGGTTGGAACCGGCGACGCGATGCAGCCCAGTCGATCGCGTGATCGCTCAGTCAAGGGTTCATACGATGCTTTCCACTCTCACCGCCGATGCCGCCGCGCTCACGTCCTCTTTCGCCGCAGCACCCGAAGCCCGGCGCAAGACAATGTCGCTGCAACAGCGCATCGTGTTGACGATGGCACTGCTGGCCTTGTTGATGACGGCCATCGGCGTGCTCGGGCTGACAGGCGCGTGGCGCGCGAACCGTGCCAACCGCGACACCTACGAGAACAAGCTGACAGCGGCCATGCATATCGGCAACGCCGAATTGCTGATCGCGCGCACGCGGCTCGTGCTCGGCGGCGCGATGGCCCAGGCGGATACCGCGCGTGCCACGGAACAGATTCGCCATGCCGACGGCTTCTTCGTGCAATCGGATGAGGAATGGCGCAGCTTCGTAGCCGGCGTGCATGAAGCGGGCGAGGCCGCGTTGATCGAAGCAGCGGGCCAGCGCCGCGATGCGCTGCGCCGTGCGATGCGCGCCTTCGTCGATGCGCTGAAAGCGGGTGACCGCGCGAGCGCCGAACGCATCGGCACGTTGCAGCTGAGCGGGCTGTTCAACGACATGAGCGCCGCCAACGACGTGCTGAAGCGCGCGCTCTTCGCGAACGCAAAGCGCAGCTACGACGATGCGGAGCGCTATTTCAGGTTGTTCGTCGTCGTGTCGTCGGCGATGATCGCGTTCGGCATCGCGGCGGCGGCATTCAGCTGGCGCTCGCTGCGCCGCGCGATCATGGCGCCGCTCGGCGACGCGCTGACGCACTTCGACGCGATCGCCGCAGGCGATCTCAGCCGCGCCATTCCACGTCATCGCGCCGACGAAATGGGACAGTTGCTCGACGGTCTGCGGCAGATGCAGGTCCGGCTCTCGCATACCGTGACGGCAGTGCGCGATAGCTGCGAATCGATTGGCACGGCGGTCGGCGAAATTGCGGCGGGCACGCTCGATCTGTCGTCGCGTACGGAAGAGCAGGCCGCCTCGCTCGAACAGACGGCGGCAAGCATGAGCGGCCTTACCGACACGGTGCGGCAGAACGCGGCGCGCGCGCGTGACGCCTACGCGATTGCCGACGAAGTGGCGAGCGCGGCGAACGAAGGCAATGTCGCAGTCGATCAGGTGAGCAGCACGATGGCGCGCATCCAGGCGAGTTCGCGCAAGATCGCGGATATCACGGGGATCATCGAGGGCATTGCGTTTCAGACCAACATACTCGCGTTGAACGCAGCGGTGGAAGCTGCAAGAGCGGGCGTACACGGACGAGGTTTCGCGGTCGTCGCGTCCGAAGTGCGTTCGCTTGCGCAGCATGCGTCGACGGCTGCCAGAGAAATCGGCGTGCTGGTGGCGGATTCCGTGGGCGCGGCGGCGGACGGATCGACGCTCGTCGCCGATGCTGAACAGTCGATCCGGGCCGTGCTCGATGCAGCCGGTCGTTTCAGGGAAATGATGAGCGGCATTGCCGCCGACGCAGAAGAACAACGCACCGGGATCGAGCAGGTGGATGCGGCGCTCGGCATGATGGACTCGATTACGCAGCAGAACGCGGCGCTCGTCGAGCAGGCCAGCGCGGCCGCTCAGCTGCTCGACGAGCAATCACGCGACCTGACCCGGCAGGTCGCGGTGTTTCGGGTGGGCGGCGTGGCCTGACGCGCGTTGTCCGCATTCGACGAACTACACCGACCGCCGGATCGCCTCTCCCAGCAACTCGAGACCCAGATCGACCTCTTCCTCGCGCACCGTCAACGGCGGCGCAATCCGGAACACGCCGCCCATGCCGGGCAACTGCACGATGTTCATGCTGAGCCCCAGATTCATGCACTCGCGTGTGATCTTCGCGCCGAGTCCATCGGCGGGTTCTTTCGTGCGGCGATCCTTGACGATCTCCATGCCCAGCAGCAAGCCGCGTCCGCGCACATCGCCGATGCACTCGAAGCGCTCCATCAGACCCAGCAGCCCGCGTCTGAGCCGGTCCCCCATAACATTGGCCCGCGCGACCAGTCCTTCACGCTGAACCACGTCGAGCACGCGCAGACCGACTGCGGCAGGCAGCGGATCGGATACGTGTGTCGTGTAGAACAGATAGCCGAGTTCGTGCGCACGCTCTTCGATTTGCGCGGACGTCACGATGGCCGCGAGCGGCAAGCCGGCGCCGAGCGTCTTCGATAGCGTGAGGATGTCCGGCGTGACGCCGTCGCGCTGGCAGGCGAACATCGTGCCCGTGCGGCCGACGCCCGTTTGCGCCTCGTCGAGGATCAGCAGCATGCCGCGCTCTTCGCATTTGCGCTTGAGCGCCGCCATATAGCCTTCGGGAAGTTCGATGATGCCGCCCGAACTCAGGATCGGCTCGGCGATAAAGGCCGCGAGGTTGCCGCTCGACTGACGATCGATCAGATCGAACGCATAGTCGAGTTCAGCGAGGTAATCGTAATGGCCGTCGCGCTCGAAGCGCGGCCGGTACAGAAACGGCGCGGGGATCGCGAACGAGCCGACGGCAGCGGGACCGACGCCCTTGCGGCCCGCGCTATAGGTGGCGGACGCGGCGGCGCCCGTCATGCCGTGCCACGACTGCGCGAAGCCGACAATTTCATACTTGCCGGTGACGAGCTTCGCCATGCGAATGGCCGCCTCGTTCGATTCCGCGCCCGTGCTGAGCAACAGCGCGCGGTCGAGTCCATCAGGTGTGATGTCGGCCAGCCGGGTCGCCAGATCGACGACCGGGCGCGAGAGCATGCCGCTGAATAGGTGGTCCAACTTGCCGGCGTACTCGCTGATCACCGACACGATCTCGGGGTGGCTATGCCCCAACACCGCGCTCATCTGTCCCGACGTGAAATCGAGGATCGCGCGACCATCCGCGTCATAGACGAAACTGCCCTGCGCGCGCTCGATGATCATCGGTTCGAACGTGCCGCCGTAGCGGATCAGGTGCTGCCTGGCGTTGTGCCAGAAGGCTGCGTCGTTGTTGTTGGACACCGTGCTTCTCCTCGCCGATGGTGGGAATAGCTTGCAGTCTAGGCGGCTCTCTGGTTTTATAGAATCGAATAGTTCTAATGTGAGATAGAAGGGGATCTAATACCTTGAGCCTTTCTCTTGAGATCGATCTGTTGCGGTCGTTTGCCGTGATCGCCGAGGTGCGGGCGCTCAGCCGCGCGGCCGGCCGCGTCGGACGAACGCAGTCGGCGTTGAGCCAGCAGATGAAGCGGCTCGAAGAAATCGTCGATCAACCGCTTTTTCAGCGCACTGGCCGGGGCGTGGTGCTGACGAATCCCGGCGAGCGTCTGCTGATTCACGCGCAACGCATCTTGCGGCTGCACGATGAAGCGATGGCCGATTTATCCGGCAAGGGGCTGTCGGGAACGATCCGCTTCGGCTGTCCGGACGATTATGCCGCTGTGTTTTTGCCGCCGTTGTTGCGGCAGTTTTCCAGTCAGCATCCGCACGCGCTGGTTGAAGTGGTGTGCGGGCCTACGCCACGATTGCTGGAACGACTGGAAAAGCGCGAGGTGGACCTCGCGATGATTTCGTTGCCCGAAGGCAGCGCGCACGACGACATCATTCGACGCGAGCAACTCGTCTGGATCGGTTATCCGGGGCTGGATTCGGCGGATTTCGATCCGTTGCCGCTGGCGCTCTCCGACCCGGACACGCTCGATCACATCGCCGCCCGCGAAGCGCTGCAACGCACGGGCAGGGCTTACCGCATCGCGTATGCGAGCAGCAGTCTTGCGGGTCTCACTGCGCTGGTTCGCTCGGGGCAGGCATTCGCCGTCATGACGCAGACGGCGGTCCCCGCGGATCTGAGCGTACTCAATGCGGATGCCGGGCTTCCGGCGTTGCCTGCTATCGGTGTTTCGCTGAAGTTTGCGAGGGCGCGTCCGTCGCTGTTGACGGCGGCGTTTGCGGAGCACATCCGGTTGATGCTGCCGGTGCTGTGATGGGCGTCCACTTACTTCGTGTCATCCATGCGTTTGAGCGTAGTCGTGTACTGCTCATACCCGGGCTTTGGGGTTGCGTCTCCGTTCTCGTCGAGATTGACAGGATCGATACCCGTCAGATGCGAAGCGATACGCGTATGCCCATTTTCGGCCACGTTGTAGAGCAGATGACCGCTGTCTTCCACAGGTTCACTGTCGCCTTTCTTCATGTTGTAAAAGCGATAAGGATGATTGGTTCGATACGTGAAGTTCTCGACCGGCCCGCTCTTCACTGGCTTGCCCGGCTTGCTGGGCGGATTGTGGTCAGTGGCAACCAGGCGATGATCCACGCCTTCGATCTTGCCTGACGACGACGTATCGAAGTGGCCGGTTTCGTTGCGAAACTTCAACTCGTCGCGCAGGGTGGCTTTGTCTTTGTCGGAAAGAACCGCCACCGTGCTATTCGTCAAACGGGGGTTGTCGGCGAGTCGCTGTTTCGCTTTTGCCTTCGCCTCGTCGTCAGTCGAAGCGAGATGCCTTTCGTCGAAATCATCGCTGACAAAGTCGCTCAATGACGTCTGGCTATCGAAATATCGCCCTTTCGGCGAGCTTGCGCGCGAATCCGATGACGACGAGAAACTCGTGCGGCGAAACGATGCCGAACTGCCGAAATCCGATTCGTCGCCGGACGATTCGGTATCGCTCGACGATGAACCTTCGGACGAGATCGAACTGGTGCTGCCTCTGCGTGCGAGCAACGGACTGAATTGCGACGGCGGAGCGGACCGTCGAGTCTGATTGTCGCGAGTCGCTTTATCGTCTTTCGTGCCGGTATGCGTTGCAGGCAGCGACGCCGGTTGTCCCGCTCCTGTGATTCGACTCTTGAACATGCCGACCTCTCTCCAAAGTAACAGCGACGTGCTGCCTTGATTGGATAGTCTTCGATTCGTAGCGATGCCAGGCGCGTCGACGCGAACGGCAGCGGCATTGCACGAAGCAAGCGCCGCTTTGCGTGTACTGGCGTTCGGCCTAAACTAGCCTCTCGCCGCCCGTTCCCGAACCCATGCCTGCTAGCCACGACCACGACGCGCACTCGCCGGCAGAACCGGTCGATGATCCATTGCAAGATCCGGCTCTGCTGCGCCGCCTGCTACGCGCCAAAGACCACATGGACGCAGCCTCGCACGAGGCCTGGCCCGTCGAACGGCTCGCAGGGATCAGCGGTGTTTCCACGGCCCATTTCGCGCGCTGCTTCAAACGAGCGTTCGGCGTTCCGCCGCACCGATACCTGCTGACACGGCGCATCGAGCAGGCCACGACGCTGCTTCGCGACACTGAGCTCACCATCACGGAAATTGCCTTTGCCACTGGCTGGGAGAGCCTCGGCACGTTCGGCCGCACGTTTCGCGACGTGACGGGTCGAAGCCCCAGCGCGATGCGCGTCGAGGCGCGCGCCAACGGGCATCAGCTTGCCCGCGTGCCGGCCTGCATTCTGAAGGCCGCGCAGCGGCCGGACCTCACCACAGCAGTTTTGGAGAAGCGTCGCCGCAAGGCCAAAGGTACATTTCGGCAACCAATCGAGGAGGGGTCGTGATGAACCAGGGAATCAACGTAGTGGGCCTGTATGTCGACGATCAGGACGAAGCACTCGCGTTCTATGTCGACAAGCTGGGATTTCGCGTCCACACGGACGTACGCAATGGCGCGTATCGGTGGCTCACCGTGCAGCATCCGGAACAGCCTTCGTTTCAACTCGGCCTGTTCACGCCCGGCCCGCCCGTGCATGACGAGGCCACGGCTCAAACTTTGCGCGCGATGGTCGCAAAGGGCGCCATGCCGCCCCTCGTGCTTTCGGTGGCGGACTGCCGCACGAGCTATGCGCAACTGAAAGCCCGCGGCGTCGAGTTCATCCAGGAGCCCGTAGAACGCTTCGGCAGCGTCGATGCGGGTTTCCGTGACCCCGCCGGCAACGGCTGGAAAATGATCCAGGCCCCCGCGACTTAGCGAGATCACGCGCGCCACGCTGGCGCCAGACGCCAGGTTTTCGCGGGCATGAACTACCACTGGTAAGCAGGTTTCGAACTCGCTCGCGGAGCAGCGGCGCACGCCGCCGTTCCGCGAGCGAAAAGACGCTTACTGAAAGCCCACCACGTCGTGCGGCACATACGGCGCTTCGAGCGACGCCAGTTCATCCGCAGTGAGCTTCACACCGAGCGCCGCGATTGCATCGTCCAGATGCTGCGGCTTCGACGCGCCGATGATCGGCGCGCTCACGCCCGCCTTGCCGATCACCCACGCCAACGCCACCTGCGCACGCGGAACGCCGCGCGCCTGCGCGATCTTCGCGACCGCTTCAATCACGCGACGATCCGCGTCCGCCGTCTTGTCGTAAAGGCTGTTGCCGAACGAGTCGGTTTGCTGGCGTTCGGTGGTCTCGTCCCAGTCGCGCGTCAGACGGCCTCGCGCGAGCGGGCTCCACGGAATCACGCCGATCCCTTCGTCCGCGCACAGCGGCAGCATCTCGCGCTCTTCCTCGCGGTACAGCAGGTTCAGGTGATTCTGCATCGTCACGAAGCGCGTCCAGCCGTTTCGCTCCGCCACGTGCAGTGCTTTCGCGAACTGCCACGCAAACATCGACGACGCGCCGATATAGCGCGCCTTGCCCGCCTTCACGACGTCGTGCAGCGCCTCCAGCGTTTCTTCGATGGGCGTTGCGTAATCCCAGCGGTGGATCTGATACAGGTCGACGTAATCGGTGCCAAGGCGCGACAGGCTCGCGTCGATCGACTGGAAAATCGCCTTGCGCGACAGGCCCGATCCATTCGGCTTCTTCGCGTCGGCGCGATTGCCCATCGGAAAGAACACCTTGGTCGCGAGCACGATTTCGTCGCGCCGTGCGAATTCCTTCAACGCGCGGCCGACAATTTCTTCCGACGTGCCGTCCGAGTACGTGTTCGCGGTGTCGAAGAAGTTGATGCCCGCTTCCAGCGCCTGGCGGATCAGCGGGCGGCTTGCGTCCTCGTTCAGCGTCCACGGGTGCGGGCCTCGCTCGGGCACGCCGTACGTCATGCATCCCAGGCAGAGCGGGGAGATATCGAGTCCGGTGCGGCCCAGCTTCACATAGTCCATCTCATACTCCGTGCGGTTCGGCATTCGATTATGTCGCAATTCGACGAAAGCCCGCTTCCGCCACGTCTTGCAGGCTGACTGAAAAGATTGCCACGCGTGCGTTTTGTGCCGTGCGAATAGAGAAATACCGGGTGGAACGAGGGGTCCGCGCGTCCCCCGGCTCCGATAATCGGTTCCATGCAGGCTGTCGATCACGACAGCGACGATCTATCCAGTCGCGCGCTGCAGGCCATCAACCGTTGACGGGCCATCGAGCGCGCGGCGCTTCATTGTTGAAGGGCCCGTGCCGTGTGCAACAACCCGATTGTCTCCATCATCGACGACGACGAGTCCGTGCGCGTCGCGACCTCCAGCCTCGTTCGGTCGCTCGGCTGGGGGGCCCGGCTCTATGCGTCGGCGGAGCAGTTCATGGCGTCGGGCAACCTCGGCGACGTGACCTGCATCATTTCAGATGTGCAGATGCCGGGCATTTCTGGCATCGACATGTACCGGCAACTCGTCGGACGCGGCGTGCTGACGCCGATCATTTTCATCTCCGCGTTCGCGTCGGAGAAAACCCGCCGGCTGGCTTTCGACGCGGGCGCCGTCTGCATGCTCAGCAAGCCCGTTGACGTCACCGATGTGACACGCTGCCTCGAATCGGTGCGAACGCACGCATCCCGCGCCTCTGCGGCGCAACCGCCGGCGGGAGCGCGATGATTTTCGACGCGTTGCCAATCTTGTCTGCAGGCCGCGTCCGGGGCACGCGCGCGCTTTATCCGGCGGCCGCTGCGATTGCAGCGGCCGTGTTCGTCATCGACGCGTTCACGATGATCGATATCGCCGTCGCCGTGCTGTACGCGACGGTGGTGCTGCTGGTCGCCTCGGCGGGCTCACGCGCGATGACGGCCAACGTCGCATGGGGTTGCGTCGCGTTGACGCTGCTGGGATTCATGTTGTCTCACGACGGGCACTACTCGGATGGCTCGGTGGCCCGCTGCGTGGTCAGTCTGCTCGCCATCGCGACCACGTCGATGCTGGCGCTGCGAAACCAGGCGAGCAACGACATGCTGCGCAAGCAGCTCGAAATGCTTGACCTCACGCATGACGCGATCATCGTCTACGACATGGACGACCACGTCACGTTCTGGAACCAGGGCGCGGAGCGACTATACGGCTGGACGGCGCAACAGGCGATGGGCCAGCCGCTGCACGAACTCACGCAAACGAAGGCGTCGACGATGCCCATCGACGAGATTCGCCGCGAGACCTTGCTTCACGGCGGCTGGCACGGCGAGCTGGAGCGCATACGAAACGACGGCGCGACGGTTTACATCTCCAGCCGCTGCACGCTGTGGCGCGACGACCGGGGCAAACCGCTCGCGATCCTCGCCACCAGCAACGACATTACCGCGCGCAAACAGATGGAAGCGGAGTTGCAGCGCCAGCAGGACGAATTGCGCGCGACGATCGACGCGATTCCCGGCATGGTCTGGAGTTCGTCGCGCGACGGTTGCCCCGATTACATGAACCGGCGCTGGAACGAGTACGGCGTGGAACTCGCCGACGACATTCGCGATATCTGGCAATCGATCGTACATTCCGACGACCTTCCCGCGATGCAGGCCGCGTGGCGCGAAGCCGTCGCCACGGGCAGCGCGCTCGAAACGACCGCGCGCATCAGGCGCAAGGACGGCGTGTACCGCTGGATGCACGTTGGCGCGGAGCCGCTGCGCGACGCGAATGGGGAAATCGTGCGCTGGTACGGCGTGAATACCGATATCGAGGAGCACAAGCAGACGCAACAGGCGCTCGAACGCAGCGAGGCGTTTTTGTCGGATGCACAGCGTTTGAGCTGCACGGGCAGCATCGCCACGCGCGTGCCGGAGTGCGACATGTGGTGGTCGGACGAGACGTATCGCATCTTCGACATACCCCGTCACGTGACGCCCAGCATCGAGCTGATCGCCGCGCGCACTCATCCCGACGATATCGACATCGTGAAGCGCACGCATGAATGGGCGCTGGCAGGCGAGTCGCACATCGACAGCGAGTTCCGGTTGCTGCTGACGGATGGCTCGGTCAAGCATGTCCATTACGTCGCGCATCTGTCGGCGCCCGCTTCCGGAAAGGTCGAGTATGTCGGCGCGTTGATGGACGTGACGGACCGCGTGACCGCGCAGGAAGCATTGGACCGCTCGACGGCCGAGCTCGCGCATGTCACGCGCGTGACGATGCTGGGCGAAATGGCCGCTTCGATTGCGCACGAGGTCACGCAACCGCTCGCCGCGATCGTCACGGCAGGCGATGCGGCGAAGCGCTGGCTCAACCGGCCGCGCCCCGATCTCGACGAGGTCGGGCTGTCGATCGGCAACATGACGCGCGACGCGAAACGCGCCACCGACATCATCCGGCAGATCCGCGCGATGGCGCAGAAACGCGATCCGAGTCCGATGCCGCTCGATCTGAATGCGCTCGCGCGAGAGGCGATCGAACTGTTGCGGCGTGAACTGGAAGCGCACGCAATCGAAGTCGAGACAGGCAATCTGCAGCATGTTCTGCGCGTGTCCGTCGACCGTGTGCAGATCCAGCAGGTCGTCATCAACCTGATGATGAACGCGGTGCAGGCGATGTCGGCCGTGAAGAACCGCGCGCGCCGGTTGAAGATCGTCACGCACAAGGTCGATGACGGGCATGCGCAATTGAGCGTCGAAGACTCGGGCACGGGCATCAGCGAAGAGAACAGCCGGCGTCTGTTCAGCCCGTTCTTCACGACGAGGAAGGAAGGCATGGGCATCGGGCTGTCGATCTGCCGTTCGATTGTCGAAGCGCATGGCGGGCGCATCTGGGCCGAATCGCAGGAAGGCGAAGGCACGACGATGCAATTCATCCTGCCGCTGGACGAAGTGGTGAAGGTCGAAAGCTGAAGGATCAGGCGTGCGCTGGTTGGCGAAGAGAAGAGAAAGGACGCACATCAGCGGCGGCTTCGAAGCGAAGCGGGCCGCTGGTTAAAGAGTGATTCATGTCCAACGCGAGACCGCGCATCGACGATCAGCTGCCGAAGTAGATGTTGCAGTAGCTGGTGGGGCCGACGCACGAATTGGCGCCCGTGTTGTGCTTGTGGAGCAGGCCACGCGAGCCCGCTTGCGACGTACCCGAAGCAACACCGCCATACGACGTTGCGCCCGTATCGCCACCTTCTGCCATCGTCGCAGCCGGACCGCGTTCCGATGCCGGTGCGCCGGCGATCGGGTTGTAGTAAGGAGCCGGACCGAATCCGCTTGCGAAGACGGGAGCGGATACGAAGGCCGTAGCGGCGAGAAGAGCGGCGGCGACAAGTTTGGTTTTCATGGCTGGTACCTCCAGAATCAGTTAAGGGATCGAAAGTTCGTTGAACGAATGTGCGTCAACGTCGGAACCAGTCTATTCGGCGAAGCCGAGGAGAATAAGGGCGCTGGCGGGAAGGATGACTTGCCGGATTTGTGTTTAATCCACAAATGGAAATGACATGCGAGACATTGTTGCGTCTGCGTATCTGCGGAAAGGTCGAACTGATGGCCCGGCTCGGTGAGTCCTTCGCGTCGCCGTCAGTCGGAAGTAATTTGCAAGCTTCACGCTTCCGGCGGGCCGAGAGCCTTGTCGCACGGGGCTATTGCCCGCTATAACCGTTCCGCCCTGGTACATTCCCTACAAAACCGCTAGAACAGCTCGGGTCCCTCGCGCCCTATTCCCCCGCCGCCGGGCGCGTCATTCGCCCGCAAACCCCCGCCCCATCTCGAAGCGCGAGTCGTTGCACCGTCGAATGCACGCTCTCGCACCCAATGCACGAAAACCTTGCATTACCTGAGGTATGGGAAAGAGCGCAGAAAATGTAGCTGGATGAAGCAAATTGTCTTGATACGCTGCACTTCATGCATTAAGCCCGCGGTTCGCCGGATGTGACGCACGAATCTTCTGCTCGTCAGAAGTTGAGCGGCATATCGTGCGGAGAAACCCGGGTTCGCAATCGAGTGCTGCCGCATATCAAGCAAACGCAATGCGCGGCGCCGATTTCCTGAACTCGCCAGTTGGGATGACAGAATGACGCCAAACCTGACATTCGCGCCGGACAGCATGGTCCATCCGGGTGCCTTCGGAGCGGAAGAGGTTTCCGCAGCGGCGAAACCCGTCGCTATCTCCGGGACCGATATTCTCACGGTCAAGAACCTGTCGAAGATCTTCGGACCGAAGCCCGAGCGTGCCGCTGAACTGATCAGGCAAGGTCTCGGCCGCAACGAAATCTTCGAGCAGACGGGCAACATGGTTGCCGTCAACGACGTGAGCCTCAGCGTCAAGGCAGGCGAGATTTTCGTCGTCATGGGCCTGTCCGGTTCCGGCAAGTCGACGCTGGTGCGTCTGCTCAACCGGCTGATCGAGCCGACCTCAGGCCAGGTGATCCTCGAAGGCCGCGACATCGCACCGATGTCGACGCCGGAATTGCGCGATGTGCGCCGCAAGAAGATGGCGATGGTGTTCCAGTCGTTCGCGCTGCTGCCGAACCGCACGGTGCTCGACAACATTGCGTACGGACTGGAAGTCGCGGGCCTCAAGAAGGCCGAGCGATACGAGATTGCGCGCACCGCGCTGACGCGGGTCGGCCTCGGTTCGTATGAAAAGCTGCTGCCGGGCGAACTCTCCGGCGGCATGCAGCAACGGGTCGGCCTCGCTCGCGCCCTTGCGGTGAATCCTTCCGTGCTGTTGATGGACGAAGCCTTCTCGGCGCTCGATCCGCTGATCCGCTTCGAAATGCAAAGCGAGCTGCTGCGGCTTCAGAAAGAAGAGCAGCGCACCATCGTGTTCATTTCGCACGACATCGAAGAAGCGATCAAGATCGGTGGCCGTATCGGCATCATGAAAGATGGCTGCCTGATTCAGGTTGGCACGCCGGCCGAACTGATCCAGTCGCCCGCCGATGCCTACGTGCGCGACTTCTTCCGCAACGTTGACGTTTCGCGCTTCCTGAAGGCGTCGAGCCTGATGACGTCAGTGGAACGCGGACTGATTTCCTGCGACGTTGCCGCGCCTTCGGAGCGCTACCTGAATCAGCTTATCGATAGCGGCGTGGAATGCGGCTACGTGTGCGACGAAGCGGGTCGATATCTGGGCTGCGTCACGCCGGCTTCGCTGCACAAGACGGGTACTCATTCGATTCGGGAAGCGTTCGTGAACGACGTGAACGCTGTCCCGCTGGATACGGATCTGCATCAACTGGCCACGATCGCCTTGAGCCAGCAACACGACGTACCCGTCACCGATACAGCCGGCAGGCTCGCAGGCGTCGTGTCCTGCCGGACGATTCTCAAGCAGGTCATGGAACGGAGAGCAGCATGAACTCGTCAGTCATCGGGAAGTTTGCGGAAAACGCTGTCAACTTTCTATTTCAGCATTTCCGGGGCGGCTTCGACGCTTTCTCCGCCGCATTGGGCGCAGTCATCAAGCTGCTGGAAGACGGACTCGCTGCCGTGCCGTTCGTCGCGATGCTCGTGCTTCTGGTCGCGTTCGCATTGTGGCGGCGGGGCGTCGTGTTCTCGGTCTTCGTCGGCATTGCGCTGCTGGCGATCCACTACATGGGGCTGTGGGCGCAGACGGTGTCGACGTTGGCGCTGGTGATGGCGGCGACGGTCTTCAGTCTCGTGATCGGTGTGCCGCTGGGCATCTGGGGCGCGCGCAACAAACGCGTCGAAATGGTCCTGCGCTCGCTGCTCGATTTCATGCAGACGATGCCGGCATTCGTCTATCTGATCCCCGCCGTCATCCTGTTCGGTTTGGGCCGGGTGCCCGCCGTGATCGCCACCATCGTGTTCTCGATGCCGCCCGTCGTACGCCTCACCACCTTGGGTATTCGCCAGGTGCGCGAAGAACTGCTGGAAGCGGGCCGCTCGTTCGGCAGCACGGATTCGCAACTGCTCTGGAAAATCCAGCTGCCGAATGCGCTGCCGTCGATCATGGCCGGCGTGAATCAGACCATCATGATGGCGCTTTCGATGGTCGTGGTCGCATCGATGATCGGCGCGGGCGGTCTCGGCGAGTATGTGTTGAGCGGCATCCAGCGGCTCGACATCGGAATCGGCTTCGAGGGTGGGCTGGGCGTCGTGCTGCTTGCCATCGTGCTCGACCGCCTTACGGAGAGCTTTGGCGTGAAGGCGAAGAAGGCGAAGCGCACCGTACGAACCGCAAAGCCCGGCACGAACGCGGCGGTGCGCACCTGACGCCAGCGCACACCGTCATCTCGCTGTAAAGCTACAACACACCACAACGCTAAGTTTGTCCATTTTTCTAGAATTTCCATAATCGCGTAGGAGTACTGTATGAAGATCAATCTGTTCAAGTCGCTGGTTGCGAAACTGACTGTATCGACGGTGGTTGCAGTGAGCGCTGGCCACGCCGTGGCGGCCGAACCGATCAAGATGGCCGTGACCAACTGGGCGGACGTGCTGGCCGTCGCCAATGTCGCCAAGTACGCGCTCGAGACCAGTCTCAAGCAGCCCGTCCAGTTCGTGCAGGCGGATATCGGCATCCAGTATCAGGGTGTCGCACGCGGCGATCTCGACATCATGGTCGGCGGATGGCTGCCCGTGACGCATGGCGCCTACTACGCGAAGTACAAGAACGACATGGAAGACGTCGGCGTGATCTATACGGGCGGCAAGAACGGTTGGGCAGTGCCCGCCTACATTCCCGAGTCGCAGGTTGCCACGATTTCCGACCTCGAAAAGCCGGAGGTGAAGAGCAAGCTGAACGGCACCATTCAAGGTATCGAGCCCGGCGGCGGTCTGATGCAGGCATCCGAAAAGGCCCTCAAGGCGTACGACCTGAACGGCTACAACCTGCAATCGTCGAGCGAGGCGGGCATGCTCGCGGGCGTGTCGCGCGCCTATCAGTCGAAGCAATGGATCGTCGCCACGGTCTGGAGCCCGCACTGGCTGTTCCAGAAATGGCAGATGCGCTACCTGAAGGACCCGAAAGGCACGTTGGGCGGCGAGGAGCAGGTACACGCGTTCGCATCGAAGCAGTTCGCAACGAAATTCCCCCGTGCTGACGTGTTCTTCAAGCACTTCAAGCTGAGCCTCGCCGATGTCGAGGCGATTGAATTCGAAGGCAACAGCACGAACGACTACGCGACGGCGGCGAAGAAATTCGTCGATGCACATCCGGAAAAGCTGAAGGCCTGGTTGCAGCAATAAGCCGCACAGCACCCCGTATGACATCAACCGGTTGTTGCCGTCTTGCACTACATGCCTCACGATTTTTCCCGGAGTAACCACGTGAACGAGAACTCGCGCTTTTTTGCAGAACCGCTCCAGAGCCGCGACCCTGTCATCGCATCGGAGATTGCGCTGGAGTTGCGCCGCCAGCAAACGCAGATCGAGCTGATTGCTTCCGAGAACATCGTCTCGGCGGCGGTGATGGAAGCACAGGGCACCGTGCTAACCAACAAGTACGCGGAAGGCTATCCGTCGAAGCGTTACTACGGCGGCTGCGAGCATGTGGACCGCATCGAGGCGCTCGCCATCGACCGCGTGAAGGCGCTGTTCGAAGCCGAGTTCGCCAACGTGCAACCGCACTCGGGCGCGCAGGCGAACGGGGCGGTGATGCTCGCGCTCGTCAAGCCGGGCGACACGGTGATGGGCATGTCGCTCGATGCGGGCGGCCACCTGACGCACGGCGCGCGTCCCGCGCTGTCGGGCAAGTGGTTCAACGCGGTTCAGTACGGCGTGAATCCGCAAACGTATCGCATCGACTACGAGCAGGTGCGCCGGCTGGCTGAAGAGCATCGGCCGAAGCTCATCATCGCGGGCTATTCGGCTTATCCGCGCGCGCTGGACTTCGCCGCGTTCCGCGAAATCGCCGATAGCGTGGGCGCGCTGTTGATGGTCGACATGGCGCACATCGCGGGCATCGTCGCAGCGGGGCGGCACGAGAACCCGGTTCGGTTTGCCGATGTCGTGACATCCACGACGCACAAGACGCTGCGCGGTCCGCGTGGCGGCTTCATCCTCACCAACAACGGCGACATCGCGAAGAAGATCAACTCGGCCGTTTTCCCCGGCTTGCAGGGCGGGCCGCTGATGCATGTGATCGCGGGCAAAGCGGTCGCATTCGGCGAAGCGCTTCGCCCGGAGTTCACCGCGTATATCGATCAGGTGCTGCGCAATGCACAGGCACTCGGCGATGTTCTCAAGTCGGGCGGTCTCAGCCTCGTGACAGACGGCACCGACAACCATTTGCTGCTCGTCGATCTGCGCTCGAAGGGTCTGACGGGTACGCAGGCCGAGAAGGCGCTGGAGCGGGCCGGCATCACCTGCAACAAGAACGGCATTCCGTTCGACACGCAGAACCCGACAGTCACGTCGGGCATTCGCCTCGGCACGCCGGCAGGCACGACGCGCGGTTTTGGCACCGCGCAATTCGAGCAGATCGGCCAGATGATTCTGGAAGTGTTGTCCGCGCTGGAACACGAACCGGCAGGCGACGAGCAGGTCGAGCGCGCTGTCCGTAGTCGCGTGAGAGACCTGTGCAGCCAGTTCCCCATTTACTCGCATGCCGAAGCGCTTGTGTAAAGCGATTCGCTGATTACCTACTCAAGAGAGAATCGAAATGAGCTTCGAGGGCGTACATACACCGCTCGTCACCCCGTTCAAGGCGGATGGCGAAATCGATCACACGTTGCTCGGCAAGCACGCCGCGAATCTCGCGGGCCGTGTCTCGGGCCTCGGCATTGGCGGAACGACGGGCGAATACTACGCGTTGAGTTTCGACGAACGCGTGGAGACGTTCAACACCGTCGCCGAAGCGGCGGGCGGCAAGACCTGGCTGACAGCAGGCATCAACGCGACGACGACGAAAGAAGTGATCCGCCTCGGCCAGGAAGCGAAACGCGCGGGCCTGAATGCGCTGCTGCTTGCCGCGCCGTACTACGCGCAGCCGACCCAGGACGAACTGCTGACCCATCTGCTGAAAGTGGACGACAGCCTCGACATGCCCGTCATGCTGTACAACTTTCCGGCGCGCACGGGCACTGACATCAGCGACGACGTGCTGTCGAAACTGCTCGAACGTCCCAACTTCATCGCGATGAAGGAAAGCACGGGCGATATTTCGCATCTGCATCATCTCGCCACGCACTTCAAGGAGCGACTGGTGCTGAGTTGCGGGATGGACGACCAGGCGCTCGAATTCTTCGTCTGGGGCGCAAAGAGCTGGGTGGGCGGCGCGTCCAACTTCCTGCCCGAAGCGCACACGGCGCTCTTCGACGCCTGTGTGAAGCAAGGCGACTTCACAACCGGCCGCAAACTGATGGCGCAGTTGCTGCCCGTGCTGGAACTGCTGGAACGCAGCGGCAAGTTCATTCAGTACGTCCGATACGGCTGCGAACTGGCGGGCATGCCCGTCGGTGCCGCACGCGCGCCGCTCGGCACGCTCGATGAAGACGAACGCAGCGGCTTTGCCAAGCTCGTACGCCCGTTGTTGTCTAACGCTCAGTAACGTGCATGACCTCGAAACTGGAATTCGCGCGGTTTCCCGCCCCTGACGGTGTGAACGGATGGTGGGAAAGCCTGCCGCCGCCCGCGTCTGCGGTCGCGGTGTCGTCTGAGTGCCGCTACGACTGGGTCGTGGTCGGCGGCGGCATTACGGGTTTGTGCGCGGCCCGGCGCCTGGCTGAGCTTGCGCCCGATGCGTCGATTGCGCTGGTCGAGGCGGATCGTATCGGGCGCACGACGGCCGGGCGCAATTCCGGCTTCTTCGTCGATCTGCCGCACGACATCAGCAGCGAGAGCTATTCGCGCAGCGTGGAAGCGGACAAGGCGGACGTCCGCTTCCAGCGTCACGGCATCGACTATGTGCGCTCGGTCGTGAAGGCGCACAACATCGAGTGCGACTGGCGCGACGACGGGAAATTTCACGCTTCGGTGAACCGGAAGGGACACGCGGCGCTTGCGCATTTCGCCGAAGGTCTCGAACGGATCGACGAAGCATTCGAGTGGCTCGACGCAGCCGCCATTGCAAAGGTGACGGGCACGGACTTCTACGAGGGCGCGCTCTTTACGCCTGGATGCAGCACGGTACAGCCCGCGGCGCTGATGCGCGGTCTCGCCGCGAGCTTGCCCGCGAACGTGCAGGTGTTCGAACTCAGTGCGGTAAAGCGGATAGACGATCAAGGACTTTCGAAGGTGCTGACCTTCGCGGGCGGCAAGATCGTCGCGAAGCGCGTGATTCTCTGCACCAACGCCTATGCGGCGACGTTCGGCGGACATCCGAACGGCCTGCTGCCCGTGTACACGTTCGCGTCGATGACACGCGTGATGAAGCCGGAAGAAGTCCGGCGGCTCGGCGGCACGCGCTCATGGGCGCTGATTCCCGCCGATCCGATGGGCTCGACCGTGCGTCGTCTGATTACGGACCGTATTTGTGTTCGCAATCACTTTGCTTTCCGGCCGAACCTCGAAGTATCGCCAGCCGATCTGGCGAAAGCGAAGAGCCTGCATCAACGCTCATTCGACAGGCGCTTTCCGATGTTGAAGGACGTCGAACTCGAATACACGTGGGGCGGCCCGTTGTGCCTGTCGGCGAACAACGGCGCATTGTTCGGGCGCAGGGCCGATGGCGTGTTCGAAGCGGTTGGATGCAATGGCCTGGGCTTAAGCAGAGGGTCGGCGTCAGGCAAGCTGATCGCCGAATACGCGCTCGGCCAGTCCAGCGATCTCGTACGTCAGCTTCTGAATCAGCCGCATCCGCGTTCGCTGCCCGTGCGTCCCATTGCGGACGTCGCGGTGTCGGCGGCGATCTGGGTCAAGGAATTTTCGGCCGGGGCCGAGCTTTAAATCTGTGAGGACAGGACATGACGACGTATCAGGAATGGAAGCAGAAAGCGGAAGGCTTGTCACTCGACGGCAGAGCCTTTATCGCGGGACAACGCGCGAACGCGGCATCGAATGAGACGTTTGCGACGCTCAATCCTTCGACGGGTAAAGTGCTGGCCGACATCGCGAAGTGCGATGCGAAGGATATCGACCGCGCGGTCGCGGCGGCACGAGAGGCATTCGAATCCGGCGTGTGGTCGAAGGCCGCGCCCGCGCAACGTAAAGCGGTGCTGCTGCGGCTCGCGCAACTGATCGACGACAACGCGGAAGAACTGGCGCTGCTCGAAGCACTGGAGGCCGGCAAGCCGATCAGCGAATGTCTGGGACTGGACATTCCCGAGTCGGCGGCGTGCATCCGCTGGCACGCGGAAGTCACGGACAAGCGATACGACGCGCTGTCGCCGTCGGGCGCGAGCGTCGTCAGCATGATTACGCGCGAGCCGATCGGCGTCGTGGGCGCGGTGCTGCCGTGGAATTTTCCGGCGCTCATGCTCGCATGGAAAATCGGCCCGGCGCTGTCGGTGGGCAATAGCGTGATCGTGAAGCCTGCCGAGCAGACCTCGCTGTCTACGCTGCGCATCGCCGATCTCGCGCTGGAAGCGGGCGTGCCCGCAGGCGTATTGAGCGTCGTGACCGGCCTCGGCGAAAGCGCGGGTCAGGCGCTGGGCCGTCACGCGGATGTCGATCTGGTGGCGTTCACCGGATCGACGGAAACGGGCAAGCGTTTCCTGCATTACTCGGCGGACACGAACCTGAAGCGCGTCGTGCTCGAATGCGGCGGCAAGAACCCGCAGGTCGTGCTGCCCGATGTCGCGAATCTCGATGCCGTCGCCGAGCAGGCTGTCGCCGCCGCGTTCTGGAACATGGGCGAGAACTGCAGCGCGGGCTCGCGCATTCTGGTTCCGTCGTCGCTGAAGGCGAGCTTGCTGGAGAAAATGCAAGCGGTTCTGGAGGGATGGAAAACGGGCGATCCACTCGACCCCGACGTCAAGCTCGGTTCGCTGATCGAGCAGAAGCATTACGAAAAGGTGCTGGGCCACATCGAAAAAGCGAAGGCGGAAGGCGCGCGCGTCGTATGCGGCGGCAAGGCCACGCGTACCGACTCGGGCGGCTGGTTCGTCGAACCGACGATCTTCGACAACGTGACGCCGCAAATGAGCATCGCGCGCGACGAAGTGTTCGGCCCTGTCGTGTGCTTCATCGAATATGCGGATATCGACGAAGCTGTGCAGATTGCCAACGACACCTGCTACGGCCTCGCCGCCTCGCTGTGGACCGACAACGTGAACCACGCGCACAAGATCGCGGCGCGGATTCGTGCGGGCACGGTGACGGTGAACTGCTTCGGCGAGGGCGATCTGTCCACGCCGTTCGGCGGCTTCAAGCAATCGGGCTTCGGCGGCCGCGACAAATCCGTCTATGCACACGACCAGTACTGCGAGTTGAAGACCACCTGGCTGAAGCTCGACTAAACCGGTTCGACACATCTGATGACCCAGCCATGCAGGCTGGGTCCGCATCACACACACGCGAGGCCAAATGCGAGTTGGATTCATCGGAACGGGCACGATCACACAAGCGGTCGTGACAGGCATGCTCAGATTCGGCGTGCCGTTCGAGCGGATATCGCTGTCGCCGCGCAACGCGCGAATGGCGGCGGAACTAGCCGCGCTCGACGGGCGTATCCGTGTCTGCGAAAGCAACCAGCAAGTGCTGGATAACTCGGACGTCGTCTGTCTTGCGGTTGTGCCGCAAATCGCGGCCGATGTGCTGGGCGAACTCGAATTCGGTTTGCGTCACCACGTCATCAGCTTCATGGCGGGCATTTCTCTCGATCAGTTGCGCGGCCTTGTCCGCACGAGCGGCAAGATCGCGCGTGCCGTGCCACTGCCCGCCGTCGCCGAGGGCAAGGGCAGCACCGCGATCTGCCCCGCGGATGAGGTGACCAAGGCGATCTTCGCGGCGCTCGGTGAAGCCGTCGAAGTCGACAGCGAAGACAAGTTCGATGCGCTATCCGCCGTGACAGCGACGATGGCGAGCTTCTACGCCGTGCTCGAAACCCAGGCGTCGTGGCTTGCCAGGCAGGGCATCGGCTACGCCGACGCGCGGGCATTTTTGTCTGGCTACTGTGTGGGACTCGCCAACGACACGACCCGGACGGAGCAACCGTTTTCAGCGATGGTCACGCATTGCATGACACCGGGCGGCATCAACGAACAGGTACACACCGAGCTTTCCCGCCGTGGGGCATACGCTTACTACGACGAAGCGCTCGACGGCGTGCTGCGGCGTATCAGGGGCCGCGCGTAACGGCGGGCGCGCGGATGCGCAGTGAGCGCGGCAGCAGCGGATAATCGTCAGATGCAGGCGAATACGGGAAGGGCGGCGCGGGCGCGGGCGCGGCGGATGCGGTTGCATCCTCGGGTTGCCCGCCATTGCCAGTTGCCAGGAAGAATCGCACACTATTTTTCGCGGGAGCTGTCTGCTCGACGCGCCGTCGCCGCATTGCGCATCCGCTTCACAGGTGAAAGCCATGCAAAAGAAACAGTTGTTCGCCGACCGGCTGCTCGCGCAGATGCCTTCTCTGCGGGCGCTGAGATGCTTCGTCACGGCGGCCCGATACGAGAGCTTCACGCAAGCCGCCGAAGTGCTGTGCGTCACGCAAGCCGCCATCAGCCGGCAGATCAAGGAACTGGAGGACTCGCTGGAGGTGGCGCTGTTCGAGCGGACGGGCAGACATATCGCGCTGACGGATGCCGGGCGCATTCTGTACAACGCGTCCTATCTGTCGATCATGAACATCGCCGAAGCGGCCGAAGCCGTGCGCCGCACCGACCGGCATGCGCTGACGGTGTGTGTCTCGCACACCTTCTCGGCGCTGTGGCTGTCGTTCAGGCTGCCGTCGTTTCGCAAGCGTTTTCCGGACATCCGTTTGCACGTGATGGTCACCGAGCATTTCATGGAGCTGGACGACCTCATGGAGCCCGATGTCATCATCACGAAGAATCCGCCGCGCGAGCCGGAGTACGAAATCGAGCCGCTCTTTCACGACGTGGTGTATCCCGTGTGCAGCCCGTCGTTTCATGAGCGGCATTTTCACGGCAGATCGTTGAAGCCGCTGGATCTGCTGTCGCATCCCACGTTGAATCTGTCGCTGCTGGGACGCGCGCAGGTTTGCGAGCATGTCGACTGGCGCGTGTGGCGCAACTGGTTCCAGCAAGGCGACGGTTCGGACCGTCTGGTCGACAATGAGCACCTGGAGAGCAACGATTACCGGCTGCTGGTGGCGCAGGCCGAGGCGGGCGAGGGCACGCTGCTCGGCTGGCATCATCTCGTGCATCGTCAGGTCGAGCAGGGCCGGCTGTTGCGTCCGGTGCAGGACGCGCTCGAATTCCACGACCGTCATCACTATGTGATCACGCACAAGAACGCGAAGCTGCGGCCCGAATACGTGCAGTTCCGCGAATGGCTCGGCGAAGAAGTCGGCGCGATGATGCGCGAATGGCGAAGCGTCGAAACCGAAGCAGCGAAATAGATTGACCGATACCCGTCCCGTCGACGCAGGCAATGCCATGTTGAGCGACACGCTTCACGCCGAAAGCAAAACGTCCCGGCCCTTGCGCTTTGGCATCGTATTGCTGCCGAACTTCACGTTGACGGCGTTTTCGGGTTTCGTGGACCTGCTCCGGCTGGCAAGCGATGAAGGCGACATGAGCCGGCCTGTGCGCTGTTCGTGGACCATCGTCGGGGAATCGCTCGTGCCCGTCAGGGCGAGTTGCGGCATCCAGGTCGCGCCATGGATCACGTTCGATGAAGCGGGCGCCTTCGATTACGTTGTCGTAGTCGGCGGCCTGTTGCATTCGGGGCCGTCCGCCAGCAAGGCCACGCTGCAGTTCATCCAGGACGCCGCGAAAACATCCGCGACATTGGTCGGCATATGCACGGGCGTGTTCGCGCTGATGCGAGCCGACGTGATGGACGGCTATCGCCTCTGCGTGAGCTGGTTCCACTACTGGGATTTCGTCGAACGCTTTCCGGGCGTCGACGAGCGCAATCTCGTTGCGGACCGGTTGTTCGTGATCGACGGGCGGCGCATTACCTGTTCGGGCGGGCGCGCGTCGATCGATGTCGCCGCCGCGATCCTGCTGCGGCATGTCGAGGCGACGATCGTCCAGAAGGCATTACGCATCATGCTGGTCGACGATGCGCAAAACGGAAACGCGCCGCAGCCGCATCCGCCGGGGCTCGAACCGGCAACGCACCCGAAGGTGCGGCGCGCGATCCTGTTGATGGAGCAGCATATCGGGCAGCCCTTGAGTCTCGCGGAACTGGCCCGACGGCTGGACATGTCGGTCAGGCAACTGGAGCGGCTGTTCGCAGCCGAAACGGGCAAGTCGCCGCATGCGTATGGACGGCAGATTCGCATACGCATGGCGTCGTGGCTGCTGACGAGTTCGGACCGCACGGTTGCCGATATCGCCGCGTCGTGTGGCTTTTCCGACGCTTCGCATCTTGGCCGCGAGTTCAGAAAGGAATTCGGTGAATCGCCAAACGCGTATCGCGTGGCGAGGCCACAAAGCCACTCACCCGCGTTGGCCGCAGGCTGACAGGCGCGGTGGGCACGTACAACCCGGCAAAAGGAAACACACCCCATGACGACCGCGCAACTGCGTGATGAACTGGTTCTCTTCGGCCTGAACGTCAAGGACGCGCGCCGTTGGTATTCGATCGACGAGCGCGACTGGCGCGCGATGAAGATCGGCGACACGGTGCTGCCCGGTTTCTTCTGGATTCCCGTTGCCGAAGACGAACGCGGCGCGTGGAGCAGCTACTGGATGCGTTTGCAACCGGGCGCGCGCTCTTTCGAGCATCAGCACGATTCGACCGAGCTGATCATGATTCTCGACGGCGTGTTCACTGACGACGACGGCACCGATTTTCTTCCCGGACAGACGGTCTGCTACGCGGCGGGTTCGCGGCATAGCACGTCGTCGGAAGGGGGCTGCACGGTGCTGGTGGTCGCGCATACCGGCTCGTCGATCGTTTCTCGCGCGCAAGGCTGAGCAGGAAGCAAGCTCAGTGGGTCTTGCGTCTCATGTGTCCGCAATCGGAGGTGACCCGATGGTCAATACTTCACGAAGAATTCTTCTCGCCTCGCTGACTGCCATCGCGATGACGCTTGCTAGTCATCCATGCGTTGCACAGCAGGTCGTCAAGATAGGCGTGTCGGCGCCGTTGACGGGCGTCGGAGCGGCCAACGGGAAGGACATCGAAAACGGTGTCCGGCTTGCCATCGAGGAAGCCAACACCCAGCACATCAAACTGGGCGGACAGGAGGTGCAATTCGAGATGGTCTCCGTGGATGACCAGGGCGACCCGCGCGTCGGCGTGCAGGTGGCGCAGAAACTGGTCGACGACGGCGTGGTGGCCGTGGTCGGTTACTACAACTCGGGTGTCGCATTACCCTCATCGCCGATCTTTGCCAAGGCGGGCATCCCGTTGATCGACCCCGCCGCGACCAATCCCGCGATCACGCGACAAGGCCTGAAGAACGTGTTCCGCATCATCGCCACCGATGCGCAAAACTCCGGCAATGCAGGCAAGTACGCAGTCACCGTCACCAAAGCGCAACGGATCGCCGTGATGGATGACCGCACCGCATTCGGCCAGGGCGCCGCGGACGAATTCAAGAAGGCCGCGGTGGCGGCGGGCGGCCAGATCGTCGCGTCGGAATACACGCAAGAGAAGGCCGTCGAATTTAACGCGCAGCTCACGACCATCAAGGCGGCCAATGCCGATCTGCTGTACTTCGCCGGACTCGACAATCAGGCTGCGTTGCTGACCAAGCGCATGAGACAGCTCGGCATGCGCGCGCAATTCGTCGGCAGCGGCGGCATTGCCGACAGTATCTTCCTCAGTGTCGCGGGCAGTGCGGCCGAAGGCGCGATGGCGTGGGAGTATGGGCGGCCTGTCGAGTCGCTGCCGCAAGGCAAGGCGTTCGCGGAAAAGTTCAAGAAGCGCTTCGGCGCGGACACGCTGACTTATGCGCCATTCGCCTATGACTGCGCATGGGTGGCGATCAACGCGATGAAACAGGCGAACTCCGCCAAGCCCGAGGTGTTCATGCCGACGCTGCGCACGACTCAATACGACGGGATCACCGGGAAGATCGAGTTCGACGCGTACGGTGACCTCAAGCATCCGACGTCGACGCTGTATCAGGTGAAGAACGGAAAATGGGTGCCCGTGACGACGATAAGCGCCGAATGAGTTCAGAATGAAACCGGCTGTTGCAGGGACCAAAGGATACCGGCGCCTCATTCCGTCGATGACGGCCCTCGTCGAGTTCGAATCGGTCGCGCGTCTGAGCAGTTTCACGATCGCGGCGAACGAACTCGGCGTCACGCAGGCGGCCGTCAGCAGGCAGGTCAAGTTCCTCGAAGACACGCTCGGCGTGCGGCTCTTCCACCGCCTGCATCGTTCGATCGAGCTTACCGACGAAGGCGAGGCGCTGTACCTTGTCGTCGCTGAGTCGATGCAGAAAATCGCGGGCGTGTTCGACCGGCTTTCCAGCGGCCCTGTGCAGCAGGAACTGGTGCTGGCGGCGACGTCGGCGTTCTCGCACTTTCGCCTGTTGCCGCGTCTCGCCTCGCTGAAGAAAGCGCAGCCGAATCTTCAGCTTCGCCTTTCCACGCAGATGTTCACGGCGGACCTGCGGCACAAGGAGATCGACGTCGCGGTGCGCTTCGGCAACGGACGATGGAGCGACGGCACGGCAACCTTGCTGTTCGACGAGGAAGTCTTTCCCGTGTGCTCGCCGAAGTGGGTGGAGTCGCGCGGCATGCCGCAATCTCTGCAGGACGTGGCGAACGCGGCGCTGATCGAGTCGGATTCGACGTCGGAAGGCTGGATGGGATGGGAAGCGTGGTTCAACGCCGTGGGCCTGCAGCCGCTGCGCCTGAACTTCGCGCTGCGCTGCAGCCTGTACACGGACGCGATCCAGGCCGCCCGTTATGGCGAGGGCATCGCGCTTGGCTGGGGAAGGCTCGTCCACGATCTGGTCGAAACGGGTGAACTGGTGAGGCTGCCTGTCGCGTCGTTCAAGCCGAACGATGCGTACTTCATCGTGGTGCCGCATGGGCGCAGCATCACGGCCGCCACGGACGGCCTGATCGACTGGCTGCGGCAGGATTCGCTCGCATAATCCAAAGTAATGCCAGACCGAAAATAAAGCGCATTGACGCTCTTTTTCGTCAATCCAATACTGGGTTCATCGCGGGAACATTCAGCGTTCCCACATCCCCTGAACGTTGGAGAAGACGATGTCCGAAGTGTCATTCAAAACTCATGGCGAATTGATTCGCAGCCGTCAGTCAGGTCACGGCATGCCCGGCGAGTTGTTCGGGCGTCAGGACGTGTTCGAGACGGACGTCGAGGTCTTTTTTCACAAGCACTGGATTCTCGTCGGCGTGACAGCGGATGTTCCCGAACCGGGCGACGTTTCCGTCGTCGATATCGGCAAGGCGTCGATCATGATCGTGCGGGATGACGACGAAAACGTCCGCACCTACCGGAACGTTTGCCGCCATCGCGGCGCGCGTCTGAAGGAGGCGGGGAAGTCGACGGTCGGCATGCTGGTCTGTCCTTACCATCAATGGACCTATGACCTCGACGGCAGCCTGCGCCACGCATCGCACATGGGCAAGGACTTCGATGCCACTTGCCGCAGCCTGATCCCGGTGCATACGAAAATTGTCGGCACGCATATCTTCGTGTGCCTCGCCGCGGAGCCGCCCGAAGATATCGCGAAACTCGAAGAAACCATGGTGCCGCGTTTCGCTCCGTATGACCTGCGGAATACGAAGATTGCTTTCGAGCAGGAGATCATCGAAGAAGGCAACTGGAAACTCGTGATGGAAAACAACCGCGAGTGCTACCACTGCGCGGCGACGCATCCCGAACTGACAGCCTCGTTTCTTCCTGAAGACTTCGGCTTTTGCCCGGACAATTTGACGGAAGAATCGCTGCGCGCGCTGGACGAATACAAATCGCGCAACGCGGCGTGTCAGGCAAGCTGGGAGCGGGATGGTTTTATCAGTGCCGCCTTCGAGCGGCTCGACGAAGACGCCGTCACCCAGTTCAGAACGCAGCAACTGGTCATTGCGGGCAACGGCGAATCGCAAACGCTCAGTACCAAAGTGGCGAGTACCCGGCTGTTAGGCAATCTGCAGCGCCGCGATCTCGGCGATATGCACCTCTGGACGCACAACTCATGGACCCATGTGATGAGCGACCATGCGGTGATCAGCTACATCATTCCGCTGGCGCCGGACAGGACGCTGGTGCGGTCGAAATGGCTCGTCCATGCCGATGCGGTGGAAGGCATCGATTACAAGGTGTCGGACCTGACCGAAGTGTGGATCGCGACCAACACGCAGGACAAGCACCTCGTCGAAATCACACATGAAGGCACGCAGGACCCGGCCTACACGCCCGGCATGTTCTCGCCGTTCACCGAAACCTACGTGGACCAGTTCTCGCGCTGGTATGCAGCGCGTTTGAGCGCGCACGGCATCTGAGCAAGGTCACAGTGATGAATTCTGTCGAAAGGGTATTCGACCCGGCGTTCGATGCAGCGGACCGGTTCACTGATGCCGGCACGTGGGAGTCCGGCGGCAGGCTCTGGCCGAGCAACGAGCGGCAGGTGCTGACGTGCTGCCGCGTGGTGGACGAAACGCATGATGTGAAGAGTTTCGAGTTCCGCGCGGGCGACGGTTTGCCCGTGCGCTTCGAGCCGGGGCAATTCCTGACGGTATCCGCGGATGTGAACGGGCGACCTGTCGAGCGCTGCTACACGATCTCGTCGCCGCCGACGCGTCCCTGGCTGCTGTCCATCACGGTCAAGCGGGTTCCGGGCGGCGTCATGTCCAACTGGCTTCACGACAACATGAAGCCGGGAAACCAGTTGCAGGCGTATGGACCGTCCGGCACCTTCACGCCGACGGGTTCTTGCGCGGCGAAGTCGTTGTATCTGTCGGCGGGTTCGGGCGTGACGCCGTTGATGTCGATGACGCGCGCTAGCATCGACCTTGGTCTCGACCGCGATATCGCGTTCGTACACAGCGCGAGAACGCCCGCCGATATCGTCTTTCGCGACGAACTGCGCAGGCTCGCGAAGCTGTCGCCGCGTCTTCGGCTGTTCTTCGTATGCGAGGGCGTCGGCGATGAACTGGAATGGACGGGGGAGACAGGCAGGCTCAGTCTCGCGCTTCTTGCGAAGTGGATTCCCGACTACGCCGAACGCGAGGTGTTCACTTGCGGGCCTGCAGGCTATATGGGCGCGGTGAGGGGGATTCTTCGCGAAGGCGGTCACGATCCGGCGCGCTATCACCAGGAAAGTTTCGACATCGCGTCCGATGTCGTCGTACAGGCAGCGGCGCCGCGCTCGACCGAGAGCGCTGTGAGTCAGGAAACGTACACCGTCAAGCTGTCCCGCTCTGCGAGGTCGTTCACGATGACCGCGACGGAAACGGTGCTCGCCGCCGCGAAAAAGGCGGGTGTGCCGATCCCATCGTCGTGCAGTCAGGGCGTATGCGGAACCTGCAAGACGAAGCTGCTTGAAGGTAGCGTCGATATGCAACACAACGGCGGGATACGTGACCGGGAAGTCGTCAAGGGCTTCAGGCTTCTATGTTGCAGCCGTCCGACGTCCGATCTGGTGCTGGAACTTTGACACACGTATGGAGCGAGGGCATGGCTGAATGCGAGGTCATCGACGCGCTTGTCGATTCGACGAGAACGGATAACACGCTGTCCGATGTCAGGGCGTACCGCCTCGCGCGTGTACAGGAGCAGCTAAGAAAGGCCAACTGTCCCGCGATACTGCTCTATGACCCGGTGAATATCCGCTATGCCACGGATACGTCGAACATGCAGATATGGACGGGTCGCAACCCGTCGCGGTATGTGATGGTATTCGCGGATGGCCGCGTCATCGGCTGGGAATTTCATAGCTGTGAGCATGTGTGGAAGGGGCTGAGCCTGAACGTCGAGTTGCGTCATGCAATCAGCTGGACGTTCTTCAACGCGGGGCACGACGCGGAACGCCGCGCGAAGACATGGAGTGCGGAAATCGTCGATGTGTTGCGCACACATGCGCCGAACGATTTGCGTCTTGCTGTCGACCGGCTCGATCCATTCGGTGCGGCTTGCCTTGCCGAAAGCGGTGTGACGCTGCTAGACGGGCAAGCGATGATGGAGTTGGCACGGAGCATCAAGTCGCCGGATGAACGGGTGCTGATGCGCGAGTCGATACGTGCGTGCGAGAAGGGCATCGAGCGGATGCATCGCGAGCTTCGGCCGGGCATCACCGAGCAGGATCTTTGGGCGCATCTTCACTACGAAAATATCCGCCACGGAGGCGAGTGGATCGAAACGCGCCTTCTGTCTTCGGGTGACCGGACCAATCCGTGGATGCAGGAATGCTCTGCGCGCGTTCTGCAGCGTGGGGAATTGCTGGCGTTCGACACCGATATGGTTGGGCCGAATGGCTACTGCGCGGATATCTCCCGGACATGGACAGTCGGACATACTCGACCGTCTGACGAGCAGCGCAAGCTCTATGAAACGGCTTATGCGCAGGTTCACTTCAACATGGGGCTGCTGCGTGCGGGGATGACATTCCGTGAGTTCTCGGAGAAAGCGTGGAAGATCCCTGATACGTATCTGAAGAACCGATATAGCTGTATTGCGCACGGCATCGGCATGGTGGACGAATATCCGTCCATTGCGCATCAGGTCGATTGGGACAGCGGGGGTTATGACGGCGTATTTGAAGCAGGCATGACGCTCTGCGTCGAGAGTTATATCGGCGCGGATGGCGGCAGTGAGGGCGTGAAACTCGAACAGCAGGTCGTGCTCACGGAGCACGGTTGCGAGCCACTCACATCATGCGGATTTGAAACGGACTGGCTGTAGGCTCGAGGCGCTTGTCTGCACGATTGCGCTAATGGCGTTATGTTTAAGCTGCGGACGTGTGAATGTGTTGCTTAACAACAGACGGTTTTCACCGGAAATTTTCTTGACGAATCCGGAGGTCTTTCACAGACTTTGCGTGAGGCGCAGCGATCCGTGGCGATCCCGCTTGTACGAAGATTCGGTCGGTCAATGGGTGCTGGCGCTGCTTGCCAATCGGGTACGCAAGCCGCAGCAGCCCTGAGCCAGCATCCGACCGCTCCCGTCCACTCGAACTGACCGTCTGCTTCCCCGCTGTAGCTTGCCTGTTTGCATTTGTCCCCTTGGATTGGCCAATCGTGAGGAGCTAGACATGAGCAATGGACAGAGAACGGTCGACATGAAACTGGAAGTCGTCGTCATTCCCGTGGCGGACGTTGACCGCGCGAAGCAGTTTTACACGCAGTTGGGTTGGAGGCTCGACGTCGATCTCGTGAAAGACGATCAGTTTCGGGTCGTGCATTTTACGCCGCCAGGCTCGCATTGCTCGGTCCTGTTTGGCAAGGGTGTGACGACGGAAGAACCCGGTTCAGTGCAGGGACTTCACCTCATCGTGTCGGACGTGGAGGCCGCGCACGCGGAGCTTGTCGAGCGGGGTGTCGAGGTGAGCGAGGTCTTTCACGACGTCGGCGGTGTATTCCATCATGCGGGTGAAGAAGGGCGGTTGAGCGGCCCGCATCCGTCGCGCGCTACTTATGGTTCGTTCGCTTCGTTCAGCGACCCCGATGGAAATGGGTGGGTTTTCCAGGAAGTGACGACACGGCTTCCCGGTCGGGTGGAGGCGGGCGACACGAGATTCGGTTCGTCGAAGGAACTCGCGGGCGCGCTTCGCCGTGCTGCCGCTGCACATGGCGAGCACGAGAAAAAGACTGGTCAGCATGATGAGAACTGGGCTGACTGGTATGCCGAATTCATGGTTCGCGAGCAGGCGGGCTAGCAGGTGTTGGGCTGGGCGTTCGTGGTTTGGTTTTTTGGGGTTTGCGGTGGCATCCGCGATTCGTTAGCGTGCTTCAAGCGTTGCCCCTGTGCGGGGCGGCATGAAGTGGTCAAGTAATCCTGGACACTTTTTCTGCTTTCCCTCTTTTCTTGCTGGTTACTTCATATTCGGCGGGCGGCATGTTGCCGGCCGCCGAATGTAGCCGCTCGTGGTTGTAGAACGTCACGATGTAATCGGTGACATCGGACTTTGCAGTGAGATAGTCAGGGTATGGACGTAGTCTCACGCGCTCCGTCTTCAGGCTTCGAAAGAAGCGTTCTACCACTGCGTTGTCCCAGCAGTTGCCCTTGCGGCTCATGCTCTGTGTGATGCGGTTCTTGCCGAGGAAGGCCCGGAAAGCGTTGCTGGTGTACTG